>JBBSEL010000870.1:0-2787 GCA_038239755.1 Chloroflexia bacterium
CGGTGTAGAGGGCGCTGCCGATGATCGCCCCTTCGAGGCCCTGGTCGCGTAGGGCGCGCAGGTGGTCCAGCGTGGCGATGCCGCCCGACGCGATCACCCCCACCTCTGGCCCGGCGGCGCGCTGGATCTCGGCCAGCCCGGCCAGGTCCGGCCCGTCCAGCATCCCGTCACGGTGGATGTTGGTGGTGATCAGGCGGCGCACCCCGATCTCGGCCAGTTCGGCGGCCACGTCCACGGCGGCGCGGGTGCTGCCCACCGTCCAGCCCTGGGTGGCGACTTGCCCGTCGCGGGTGTCCAGCGCGATGACGATCCTGCCGCCCCAGATTTCGACCAGATCGCGCACCAGGGCCGGGTTCTGGATCGCGGCGGTGCCCAGCACCACCCGGTCCATGCCCTGGGCGATCAGATGGGCGATATCGTCCACCCCGCGCAGCCCGCCGCCGACCTGCACATGCAGCCCGACCGCCTGCCGGATCTGGATCACCACGTCGGTGTTGCTCGGCTGGCCTGTCAGCGCCCCGTCGAGGTCCACCACATGGAGCCAGGTCGCGCCCTCCTCCTGCCAGGAGCGGGCGATATCGACCGGATTATTGGAGAAGACGGTCATCTGCTCGAAGTCACCCTGCCGCAGCCGCACGACTTTGCCGTCTTTGATATCAATGGAAGGGAGAATATACATAAGCGTGGTTAGTAGTTAGTGGTTAGTGATTAGTGGTTGGTGATTGGTGGTTAGTAGATCGTATGGTGTGCGCTAGAGATAACGGCAGACAGGGGTTGGATGTTGCGGACGAAGTTCTCCAGCAGGCGGAGGCCCGCCGGGCCGCTCTTTTCGGGGTGGAACTGGGTGGCCCAGAGGCTCCCCCGCGCCAGGACGCTACAGAAGCGCAGGCCGTAGTCGGTGCTGCCGATGACTCCCGCCTCGTCCTCCGGCGCGACATAATAGGAGTGGACGAAGTAGAAGTAGGAGCGGTCCTCCACCCCGGCCAGGAACGGGTGTGCTCCCTCGGCCTGTACCGTGTTCCAGCCCATGTGCGGCACTTTTAGCCCACCCGGAAAGCGGCGGACCACGCCCGGCAGCACGCCTAATCCGGCCACGTCGCCCTCCTCGTGGTGATCGAAGAGCAGTTGCAGGCCCAGGCAGACCCCCAGGAACGGGCGACCATCGGTGGCCGCTGCCTGCAACGGCGCGACCAGCCCGGTGGCGTGGAGCCGGTCCATCGTCGCTCGCGCCGCGCCGACGCCCGGCAAAACCACCGCCGTGGCTCCGGCGATCACGGCAGGGTCGGCGGTGATCTCCACCGTCAGGGGGCTATGGCTGGCCGCGACGACGTGTTCCAGCGCCTTGTGGATGCTCCGCAGGTTGCCCGCGCCGTAATCCACGATAGCGATAGTGGAGGTCGGTTCGATCATTGGAGCATTCCTTTCGTCGAGGGCACCGCGCCGCCGGGGTCCACGCGGCGGGTGGCCCCGTGCAGGGCCACGGCGACCGCCTTGGCACACGCTTCCAGGCAGTGATGGGCGTTCTGCCCCCGGATCAGATCAATATGCATGGTGATCGCGGCGTGGGTCGCCACTGCCCGCCAGAACTCTTCGGCCAGCACCGTATGGAAGATGCGCACGCCGCCCAGCGTGGGGTCCAGGCCGGGGGCGTTATAGACGATAAACGGTCGCCCCGACAGGTCCACCACGGCGCGAGCCAGCGCCTCGTCCATCGGGGCGTAGGCGTGGCCGTAGCGGGCGATCCCGGCCCGGTCGCCCACCGCCTGGCGGATGGCCTGCCCCAGCACGATACCAATGTCTTCGACGGTGTGATGATCATCGATCTCCAGGTCGCCCGTCGCCGTCACTTCCAGGTCCAGCCGCCCATGCCGGGCGACCGATTGCAGCAGGTGGTCGAGAAAGGGCACGCCGGTATGGATGCTGCTCTCGCCGCTGCCGTCCAGGTCCAACGCCACCGTGACCTGGGTTTCGTTGGTGACGCGGGCGAAGCGGGTCCGCCGCGCCGGGGGGCCGTCCTCGCTGGAGCGCTCGGCCTGGTTCTGCGGCTGATGCTGTTGGAGCCGGTAGACCTGGCGGATCGCCTCCATCATCTGCTCATGCGAGGCGGGCTTCACCAGATAGCCCCGCGCCCCCGCCACCAGCGAGCGGCGCACAATTTCCGGGTCGTCTTCGACCGAGAGAATGATCACGCCAATCGACGGCATCTCGGCGGTCAGCACTTGGGTGGTGGTGATGCCGTCCATGTCGGGCATGTTGACATCCATCAGCAGCACATCCGGCGCGGCCAGGGGGGCTTTCTCGATGCACTCGACGCCATTACCGGCCACATCCACGATCTCGACTTCCGGCTCGAAGCTCAGCAGCTTGACCGTGTTGTCGCGTGCATCGACCGAGTCGTCCACGATCATCACCCGGATCTTGTGCTCCATTACTGCTCCCTCATTATCGTATGGAGCGCCGCCAACAGCGCTGTGTTTTGTTCGGGCGTGCCCACGCTGATCCGCACGTAGTCGCGCAGGTCGGGGCGGCTGAAATAGCGGATCATAATCCCCCGCGCCATCAATCCATCATACACCGCCCGCGCCCGGCCTCCGGCCACCCGCACGAGGAAAAAGTTGGCATCACTGGGCAGGGGGTCCAGCCCCGGCACCGCCGCCAGTTCTTGCGCCAGCCGGGTATGTTCGGCCTTGACCAGCGCGACGGTTTCGGCCAGCCAGGCCCGGTTTGCCAGCGCCGCCACCCCGGCGACCTGCCCGGCCACGTTGACATTATACGGCGCGCGAATGC
>JBBSEL010000871.1:0-2780 GCA_038239755.1 Chloroflexia bacterium
CAGCGAATAATGTGTGGGCCGCCGGATACTACCAGAGCGCGAATGGTCAGACAAATCAGGTACTGATTGAACATTGGGATGGCACCGCGTGGACACTCAGCCCCACCCCGCTGCGCAACACCCAAGACGCCGTAGTGCGCGGGATCGCCGTGGTCGCGCCCGACGATGTGTGGGCTGTGGGCTACGCCGATCCGCAGACGTTGATCTTGCATTGGGATGGCGTGGCATGGGTGCGGGTCTCCGCGCCCAGTCCGGCGAACCTGGCGAACCTCAGTGGGCTGACCGTCCTCGCGCCCGATAATATCTGGGCGGTGGGGGGGGTAAACCCAGCACAACCCCTCATTGAACACTGGGATGGAGTCAGTTGGACATTGATGGCGAGTCTGGTGATCCGAGGGGGCCTATCACAGATCGGCGCGGCAGGGGCGACCGACCTCTGGGCAGTGGGGAACTATTTCGATGGGAACTACTCCCAGGCCTTGGTCGAGCACTACACCGGCCCGTGTACCACGCCCACCCCAGCGGTGACCGTGACCACCACGCCCAGCGCCACCAGAACGCCGTCGCCCACGCCCACACGGACCCAAACGCCCCCGCCATCGCCCACGGCTATGCAGACCCAAACGCCCCCGCCGACGGCTTCCACCTCAGCAACCGCCCCGCCCGTGACCACGGCCACGCACACGCCGCCGATCACCCCCACGCCCACTGTCTGCGCGCTCACCTTCGCCGACGTGCCGCCGACCGACCCGTTCTTCAGCTATGTGCGTTGCCTGACCTGCCGGGGGGTGCTGAGCGGCTATCCCTGCGGCGGCCCCGGCGAACCATGCCTGCCCGGTAGCCCGGCTTACTTCCGCCCGACCAACACGACCACGCGCGGCCAGGCGGCCAAGATCCTCAACAACGCGGCGGGGTATGCCGACAGCGTCCCGTCCACCCAGCAGACGTTTGAGGATGTGCCCACCGGGAGCACCTTCTGGGTGTTTATCGAGCGGCTGGCCGAGCGCGGCATCATCGGGGGTTATCCCTGCGGTGGGCCGGGCGAGCCGTGCGTGGCCCCCGGTACTCGCCCCTACTTCCGGCCCAATACTGCCGTGACACGCGGGCAACTCGCCAAGATCGACGCGCTGGCCGCAGGCTGGGCCGAGACCCCAACCGGGCAAACGTTCGCCGATGTGCCGCCCGGCAGCACCTTCTATCTCTACATCGAGCGGGCCGCCAGCCGCAGCGTAATCAGCGGCTACCCCTGCGGCGGACCGGGCGAACCGTGTCAGCCGCCCGCAAACCGCGCCTACTTCCGGCCCGGCAACAACGTCACCCGCGCCCAGGCGGCCAAGATCGTCGCCAACAGCTTCTTCCCCAACTGCCAAACGCCCGCCCGGCGGTAGGGTGTGACCGCCGGGCTAGGTCAGCCGCTTTTCGATCCGCGGATCGGGGATGAACCACATCATCGCCACCAGGACATAAAGCGTACCGGCGATCCAGGGGCTGACGAAGGCCAGGGGAATGGCCGCCGTGTAGCACACGAGCGAAATGCGCCCCTTCAGGTCCGACCCTATCGCCAGGGCCAGGGCAGAGTCGCTGCCATGCAGTGCGATCAGCAGCCGGGTCAGGATGGTGAAGGCGATCGCCGCCCCCAGCAAGATCGCGCCATATAGCGCCATTGGCCCCTCGGCAAAGCCGTTCTCGCCCATCCAGGCCGTGGCAAACGGGACCAGCGACAACCAGAACAACAGGTGCATGTTGGCCCATAGCACCCGCCCATCAATATGGCGGATGGCCTGCAACAGATGGTGATGGTTGTTCCAGTAGATGCCCACAAACACAAAGCTCAAGACATAGCTGGAAAAGATCGGGACCAGGGGCAGCAGGGCCGCCAGATCGCCCTCGTGGGGGACCCCCAACTCCAGGACCATAATGGTGATAATGATAGCGATCACCCCATCGCTAAACGCCTCTAATCGTCCCTTACTCAAGGTCATACTCCCTATGTGCGCGACTACTCCCCGCTGCCCCCGGCATTGGGTCTATGCTACTACGTTTTGGGCGGTGGGTCAAGAATACACCTAGGGGCGATTCGGCCCCGTGCTGTAGGATATGGCTCTGCCCATTGAGGGTCGGGTGCCCCAGGCGTTAGGGATACCCGCCCGTCGATGGGCAGTTATACGTGAACGATGCGGACCCCCGACCGGGGCCGACTCGTGGGTCGGCCCTTGCCGGTTATCGGTTATATGGGGTAATTCTGCTGCGGGGATATGTATTCTAAAGAGGCGGCGGTCACTTGGAGCTTTCCGGTGTTGCGCCCGGTCCCTGCCGCGAGCGGAGGAAGGCGACGAGGGCATCCAGTTCGTCGGGCTGCAAAATGCCCCCGTAGGCAGGCATGTTGTTGCCGCCGGTGAGGATGCGGGTCGTCAATTGCTGGGCCGATAGGCGGCTGCCCACGGTCGAGAGGTTCGGCCCGCGCGCCCCCCCGCTGCCTGCCAGGGTGTGACAGTAGATGCAGCCCTTGTCGTGGAACAACGTTGCGCCGTGGATGATCGTGGGGTCGGTGGAGGCGACGACGCTAGCGGGGAGCGCCTGCGTCTGCAACGCCGGGGACCAGGGGGCTTGCTCCCCCAAAACCCAAAGGGGGAAGATAATCAGCAGCACGAGCAGGAAGATGCCCACCGCCCAGGGACGGCGCGAGGGTGCCCGTTCGCCCTTGTTGGCGATGAAGGGCAAGAGGAACATCAGCGCCCCAAAAAAGAGCGGCCCGGCCACGATCAAGAACGACTCCGCGC
>JBBSEL010000872.1:0-2776 GCA_038239755.1 Chloroflexia bacterium
AGTCGAGTGCCCCCGATCACCTCTGACACCCGACTAAGCGACCTGCCGGTCGCCACTACACCAGCAAGAGTGCGCCCCCGGCGAATCCGCTGCTTTGAGCCAGGTACTGGTTCGTGCCCCATCACGCTTGACACCCTCCGCCCGTTCTGGTAAGGTAAACCGTTGAATGGCCCCCCGCACCGGGGAGTGCGGGGGGCCGTAGTCTTGATCTATGGGGTGGCAAACCGGTGAGTGGAGCAAAGAGTAGGGACGTGGTCGGCGGGCGGGGCGGGAGCGCGCCGCGCCTACCCGCCGATGGGCTGACGCTGGCGATCCAGCGCAGCGGGCGGCTGACGGATGATACGCTGGGGCTGCTGCACAGCGTGGGCCTGGCCTTCGAGAGCTACGGGCAACGGCTCTTTTCCAGTTGCCGCAATTTCCCCCTGTCACTCCTGTTCGGGCGCGACGACGATATTCCCGAATACGTTGCCAGTGGCACGGTAGACCTGGGCATCGTCGGGCGCAACCTGATCCATGAAGAAGGGGTTGAAGACCAGGTCACCGAACTGGTGGCGCTGGGCTTCGGCTACTGCTCGCTGGTGCTGGCCGTGCCGAAGGACAGCGGCATCACCGGCCCGCAACAACTGGCCGGGGCCAAAATCGCCACCTCGTACCCCCACTCCGCCGCGCACTATTTCGCCGCCGAGGGCGTGGCAGTCGATGTGGTCACCCTGAGCGGGTCGGTCGAAGTCGCCCCCGCGCTGGGATTAGCCTCCGCCGTGGTCGAACTGACCGCCACCGGCAGCACCCTGCTGCTACACGACCTCCAACCGATCCATACGATCCTCCAGTCCGAAGCCGTGCTGGTGGCCCACCATGCGGTGATGGACAACCCGGCCAAGCGCGCCATCGTGGACCGGCTGCTGATGCGGATCAATGCCGCGTTGGACGCCCGCCGCTACAAATACATCATGATGAACGCGCCCCGCGCCGCCCTGCCCGCGATCCAGGCGATCACCCCCGGCCTGAAGGCCCCGACGATTGTGCCCCTGGCCGATCCCGAATGGGTGGCCGTGCATACCGTGATCCGCGAGGATGATTTCTGGGACATCATCGAGCGCCTGCGCGGTGCCGGGGCCTCCGAAATCCTCGTCACCCCTATCGAGAAGCTGCTCCTATGACCGATCTCCCCGCCCCCATCCGCCTGGCCGACCTGACCACCGCCGACCGCGCCCGCATCCTGCACCGCGCCCACGGGGCGTTCGAGGAGGCGCTGCCGCTGGTGAACGGCATTTTTGACGATGTGGCCCGGCGCGGCGATGCCGCCCTGCGCGAGTACACCACCCGCTTTGACGGGGCCACTCTGGACGATCTGGCTGTTAGCGAGGCCGAGTTCGCCGCCGCCCGCGACGAAGCCGACCCGGAGGTGCGGACGGCGCTGCGCCGGGCCATTCGCAACGTGCGCGCCTTCCACCAGACCCACATCCAACTGGACCCACGCCTGGAAGTCGAGCCAGGGGTGGTCGTCTGGCGCGAGTGGCGGGCGATTGAGCGGGTCGGGCTGTACGTGCCGGGAGGCAAGGCCGCCTATCCCTCGTCGGTGATCATGAACGTGGTGCCCGCGCAACTGGCCGGGTGCGCCGAGATCATCATCTGCACCCCGCCCGACCGTGAAGGCCGGGTGACCCCGGCGATCCTGCTGGCGGCAGACCTGCTGGGGGTCCACCGGGTGTACAAGCTGGGTGGGGCGCAGGCCATAGCGGCGATGGCGCTGGGAACCGAGACAGTGCCGCAGGTCTACAAGCTGTTCGGGGCGGGCAACCGCTTTGTCACCGCCGCCAAGCTGGTCGCCAGCAACCGCGGGCTGGCTGCCATCGACCTGCCCGCCGGGCCGACCGAGGTGTTGATTCTGGCCGACGAGACCGCCCCCGCCGCCTTCGTCGCCGCCGACCTGATCGCCCAGTCGGAGCACGCCGAAGACTCGGCCCCGGTGCTGATCACCACCAGCCCCGCCCTGGCCGCCGCCGTGCGCGAGGAGATCACCCGCCAACTCGCCGCCCTCCCAGCGCAGGCACAACAGAGCGTGCGCGGCTCCTTCGCTGACTACGGACTGTTCGGCATCGCCGCCGACATGGACGAGGCGATAGCCTTCACCAACGCCTACGCGACCGAACACCTGGGCATCATGACCGCCGACCCGCAGGCGACCCTGGCGCGGATCACCAACGCCGGGTCGGTCTTCCTCGGCCCCTATTCGGCGCAACCGGCGGGGGATTATGCCGTCGGCACCAATCATGTCCTGCCCACCGGCGGCTACGCCCGCACCTTCGGCCCGCTCTCGGTCGAGAGTTTTGGCCGCAAGCTCCAGATCCAGCAACTGAGCCGCTCCGGCCTCGCCGCCCTGCGCGAAACCGTCGGCACCCTGGCGACCAGCGAGCGGCTGTTGGGGCACCGCGCAGCGATTGAAGCGCGGTTCAACACACACGAGATACACCACGAAGCACACGAAGAACACGAAGACGAAGCCTGATCCTTCGTGCGCTTCGTGCCCTTCGTGGTGAGCAAAGTACGCTAATGACCGACGACCTACGACAAGTAATGCGCCCTGATCTGGCCGAATTGGCGATGTACCACCCGGTGGGCTTACCGCAAGATCTGGCCGAGCGGTTGGGCGTGCCGATAGAGCAGATTATTAAGCTGGATGCCAACGAGAACCCGTTCGGCTCCCCACCCGGCGTGGCCGAAGCACTGGCCGCGTTTCCAGGCTTGCACCGCTACCCCGACCCGGCGGCGCGAG
>JBBSEL010000873.1:0-2775 GCA_038239755.1 Chloroflexia bacterium
AGTTGATCCACGATGGGACGGCGGCGGCGCGGGTGTATACGGGCACTCCCCAGGCGGCGGTGATTACGCTGGGGACGGCGCTGGGGGTGGGGTTTCCGCCAGAGAAGGTTTAATGCAAAGGCGCGAAGGGACGAAGGCGCAAAGGGGCTTGATGGTCTACAATTAGCCCTCTATACAGTGTCATCCTGAACGCAGTGAAGGATCTTGTTGGGGATGCTTGTGGGTTGGCGCAGATCTCGGTACTTGCCCTAACGACCATGATCGGGCGAGAAGATCCTTCGCTGCGCTCAGGCTGACAGCGGGGGTTGGTGCCTGGGATGACGGGGTAGAGGTCATGTTGTGGATCCGCTGATTTGGGCATGTCTGTGCGGCGATGTCAGCGAACATACGTTCAAGTCCATGTGCTAAAAACTGGCATTTTGGGCGTGAATTTGGTATAATAGGGGGTGATATGTTACTCTGGGCCGCGTTGTGCCCCCATTAGTATTCCCCGCAGGAGGCCGCATGGAAATCGGGACAATTAAGCCCCTGAATCTTGATACGGAAATGAAAAGCTCCTATCTCGATTACGCGATGAGCGTGATCGTGCAGCGCGCGTTGCCGGATGTCCGCGATGGACTGAAGCCAGTGCAACGGCGGATTCTGTACGCGATGAGCGAGATGGGGCTGCATTATAATACCCCCTATAAGAAGAGCGCCCGTATTGTGGGCGAGGTGCTGGGTAAGTATCACCCGCACGGCGACACGGCGGTGTATGACACGATGGTGCGGATGGCGCAGGATTTCAGTATGCGGCACCAGTTGGTCAGCGGGCACGGCAACTTTGGCAGCGTGGACGGCGACCCCCCGGCGGCGATGCGCTACACCGAGGCGCGGCTGGCGGCGATTGCCGAAGAACTGCTGGCCGACCTGGAGAAGAACACTGTCACCTGGCGGCCCAATTTTGACGGCTCGTTGCAGGAGCCGGAAGTGCTCCCGGCCAAGCTGCCCAACCTCCTCTTGAACGGGGCGTCGGGCATCGCCGTCGGCATGGCAACCAACATCCCCCCGCACAACCTGGGGGAGCTATGCGACGCGATCAACCTGCTGATTGAAAACCCGGAAGCGTCGGTCGAAGAACTGATGGCGGTGCTACCCGGCCCGGACTTCCCGACGGGGGGCATCATCCTGGGCACCGAAGGCGTGCAGTCGGCGTATAGCACGGGGCGCGGGCGGGTGATCATGCGGGCCAAGGCCTATGCCGAGGAAATGGCGAAGGGCAACCGCTTCCAGATCGTGGTCACCGAACTGCCGTATCAGGTGAACAAGGCGACCTTGGCGGAGAAGATCGGGGAACTGATCGGCGACGACAAGCTGGACGGCGCGTCGCAGGTGCGCGACGAGAGCGACCGCACGGGGATGCGGCTGGTGATCGAGCTGAAGCGCGAAGCACAGCCGAAGAAGGTGCTCAACCAGCTCTTCAAATACACGGCGATGCAGAGCACGTTCGGCGCGAACATGCTGGCGCTGGTCGATGGGCAGGAGCCACGGGTGCTGCCGCTGAAGCGCATGTTGCAGTACCATATTGAGTGGCGGCACGAGGTTATCACCCGGCGCAGCCGCTATGAGTTGGACAAGGCCCGCGAACGGGCGCACATCCTCGAAGGGCTGAAGATCGCGCTGGATAACCTTGACGCAGTAATCGACACGATCCGGCGCAGCCGCACCGTGGACACGGCCAAGGCGAACCTCAAAGCGACCTTCAAGTTTAGCGACCGGCAGACCCAGGCCGTGCTGGACATGCGCCTGGCCCGGCTGGCGGCGCTGGAGCGCAAGAAGATCGAGGATGAACTGGTCGAGGTCTTCAAGCTGATCGGCTTTTTGGAAGACCTGCTGACCCACCCAAAGAAGATCTACGGGATCATTTCGCAAGACCTGACCGACCTGAAGGCCAAGTACGCCAACGAACGGCGGACGCGGATCATGGCCGACGGCAACAGCGACCTGAACGAAGAGGACCTGATCCCCGACATCCGCGTGCTGGTGACCGTGACCGACAAGGGCTATATCAAGCGCTTGCCGCACGACACCTACAAGCGCCAACGGCGGGGCGGGCGGGGCATCACCGGCATCGTCACCCGCGAGATGGACGCGGTGCAGCATATGCTCACCTGCCGCACGCTGGACACGATGCTGTTCCTGACCAACAAGGGCCGGATCTACACGCTGAAGGCGCACGAGGTGCCCGATGCGGGGCGGACGGCCAAGGGTCTGCCGCTGGTCAACCTGATCAACCTCCAGCCGAACGAACGGGTGACCGGGCTGATCGCGGTGCCCGACTTCTCGGCGGCAGAATATCTGGTCATGGCGACGAAGCAAGGCAAGATCAAGCGCACGGCGCTTGATGCCTACAGCAACGTGCGCTCGACCGGGATCATCGCCCTGAGCATGGAAGAGGGCGACGAACTGGCCGGGTCGCGGCTGAGCCACGGCCACGGCGAGATCTTGCTGGTGACCCGCCAGGGTCAGGGCATCCGCTTCAAGGAAGATGATGTGCGGGCGATGGGCCGCGATGCGAGCGGGGTGATGGCGATCCGGCTGGATACGAAGGACGAGGTCGTCGGGTTCGATCTGGTGCAGTCGGGTTGTGATTTGCTGATCGTGACCGAAAAGGGCATGGGCAAGCGCACCCCGATCGAAGAGTACCCCCTCCAGGGGCGAGCCGGGGGCGGCGTGAAAGCGATCACCATGATCGCCAAGGGCGGCCCGATTGTCATCGCCCGCATGGTCGATCCC
>JBBSEL010000874.1:0-2764 GCA_038239755.1 Chloroflexia bacterium
CCGATGTGTTCCTGGGCACCTGGCTCAAGCACTCGCTGGGGCGGACCAACATGGAAATCTGGATGGGCGAATGCCATGTCCACGCCGGAATCCGCCCGCAGGAGATCCTGGCCCAGCAGCAGGCGCACCCCGACGCCGACCTGCTGATCCACCCCGAATGTGGCTGCACCAGCCGCTATGTCTGGGCGCGGGACCAGGGCACCCTGCCCGCCGAGTCCACTCACGTTCTCTCGACCGAGGGCATGGTCCGCCACGCCCGCACCTCCCCGGTCACGACTCACCTGGTGGCGACCGAAACCGGCCTGCTCCACCGCCTCCAGAAAGAGAACCCGGACAAGACGTTCATCCCCGCCGACGATGGGGCCGTCTGCCGCTTCATGAAGCAGATCACCCTGCGCAAGCTCCGCGATACCTTACGGGATATGTCTCCCGAAGTCGTGCTGGATGCTGAGACGGTGGACAAAGCCCGGCTGTCCATCGAGCGGATGCTGGCGATTAAGGCGTAAGCTATCAACGGATTATGAAACGGATTAAACGGATTTGCCTCTTGATAGACTTTGCGACTTTGCGTTAGATTATGGCCTTCCTTGACCGGTAATTCCGTTTAATCCGTTTCATAATCCGTTGATAGCGCGTCGTAGGAGACGACCCCATGTACAAGAAAAACTCCCACTGCTCCTATTGCGGGACGGCGTTTGGCGAGGAGCAAGGTTGGCCGCGCAAGTGTAGCACGTGTGGACGCAGCACCTATTTGAACCCGCTGCCGGTGGCGGTGGTGCTGGTGCCGGTGGATGGGGGGCTGCTGGTGGTGCGGCGGGGGATCACGCCGGGGCTGGGGGAACTGGCCTTGCCCGGCGGCTATATCGGCATGGGCGAGACGTGGCAAGAGGCCGGGGCGCGGGAAGTATGGGAGGAAACCGGGCTGCGGCTCGACCCGGCAGAGATCCAGGATTTCACGGCGTTAACCGCTCTGGAGGGCATGATCCTCATCTTCGGCCTGGCCGCTCCCCGCACCGCCGCCGATCTGCCCCCGTTCGTGCCCAACGCCGAAAGCACCGAGGAAGTAGTCATTCCCGGCCCGGTGCCCCTCGCCTTCCCCCTCCACACCGAGGCCATGCAGCGATATTTCGCCCGGCAAAGCACGCTGGTATAAGATGGCAGCCGCTCCTCTGGGACGTTTCCCGGTCGCCTGGACGCAAGAACAGGGATCGCTTGAGAAGCCAGCATAAACCCTGCGTCATCTGTAGGATATAGCTCTGCCCATTGAGGGTGGGGCATCCCCGACGCTTGGGGCAACCCGACCATCAATGGGCAGAGCTATATCCTACAAGAGGGTGAAGAGGATCGACGCTTGACGGCGTATCGCACCTGCGGTATCATCGGCCTATGAGTACCATCCTACCCGCTGCCCCGATTCCCCACAAATGGCCGACCCTGCTGCGCCTGGGGTTGGCCGAATTGCTGGGCATGGCCGTCTGGTTTTCGGCCTCCGCCGTGGTGCCCGCGCTGGCGACCACCTGGACCCTGGACGAAACCGGGCGGGCCGGGCTGACCCTCTCGGTGCAGGGGGGGTTCGTGGTCGGCGCGTTCGGCTCGGCACTACTCAACCTGGCCGATCGGCTCCCGGCGCGCACCCTCTTTGCGGTGACCGCCTGGGGGGCGGCGCTCGCCACCGCGCTCATCCCCTTGCTCAATCCCGGCCTCGGCGGCGCGCTGGTACTGCGCTTCCTCACTGGCCTCTGCCTGGCCGGGGTCTACCCGGTCGGCATGAAAATCATGGCAACCTGGACCCGCGAGGATCGCGGGTTGGGCATTGGCCTGGTGGTCGGGGCGCTCACGCTGGGGTCCGCCGCCCCGCACCTGATCAACGCACTGGGGCAGAGCGGCGCGTGGCAACCGGTCCTCTACGGCGCGGCAGCCTGTGCCGCCCTGGGGGGGGTGGTCGGCCTGACAATCCACGAAGGCCCTTACCAGAGCAGCGCCCCGCGCTTCCAGTGGGGCTATGTCGGCGCGATCCTGCGCCAGCGCGACCTGTTCCTGGCGAACCTCGGCTACCTCGGCCATATGTGGGAACTGTACGCGATGTGGGCCTGGGTGCCGGTCTTCCTGGGGGCCAGCTTTGCCCAAAAAGGGATCGCCCCGGCCTGGGCCGCCCTGGCCGCGTTCGCGGTGATCGGCATCGGCGCGGTCGGCTGCCTGGCCGCCGGAAAGCTGGCCGACCGGATCGGGCGGACGACGATCACCATTGGCGCGTTGGTCGTCAGCGGGGTCTGCGCCCTCAGCGTGGGCCGCTTCTACGGCGGCGATCCGGGGCTGCTGGTCCTCGTCTGCGTCATCTGGGGCATCGCCGTGATCGCCGACTCGGCCCAGTTCTCAGCCTGCATCAGCGAACTGTGCGACCGGGCCTATATCGGCACGGCGCTGACCCTCCAGACCAGCCTCGGTTTCTTGCTGACCATGCTGACCATCCGGCTGATCCCGTCGATCGAGGGGGCAGTCGGCTGGGGCGGGGCGTTCGCGATTCTGGCAATCGGTCCGGTCGTCGGGGTGGCGGCGATGGGCCTGCTGCGGCGCTCCCCGGCAGCCACACGCCTTGCGGGCGGCAAGGGCTAACCCGCACCCTCCCCCAACACGCTCCCTGAGCACCCGCTATATAGCACAACAACGCGCAACCGATCATTGGTTGCGCGTTGTTGTGCGGGGGAACACCGGATCGGCTAGCGCCGCGCCGGGGTGGAGCAGCCGGGGAAGAAGGCGCTGGAGG
>JBBSEL010000875.1:0-2760 GCA_038239755.1 Chloroflexia bacterium
ACACGCTAGCCCGCTATGGGGTGCGCGATGCGGCAGAGGAGCAAACGCTGCGGGAGAAATTGCGCGCCTTCTACGAGCGGACACTGACCGAGGGGCAGGGGGCCTACTTCAACCTCCACGATGGCGTGCTGGTGCCGACACCGATGGGGCGGCATTGGATGGCCGAGCATATCCGCGTCTTCGGGCGACTGTTCCAGATGCGCCCGACCGACCGCTTTCTGGACGTGGGCTGCGGCGAGGGCTACTATACAATGCCCCTGGCGCGGCGGGCCGGGTTCAGCGTGGGCATCGACCTGTCAGGCAGCGTCCTGCGCGTGTTCCGCAGCCTGAAAAACTTCCCTGCCGACAAGGTGCGGCTGGTCCACAGCGACGTGGAGGAACTGCCGTTCCCCAACAAGAGCTTCGACAAGGTGCTCTGTTCGCATGTGCTGGAGCATGTGCTGGACGATCACGCCGTGGTCAGCGAGATCTACCGCGTGTTGAAGGACGATGGCCGGGCGATCCTGGCCGTACCGCTGAAGTATACGCCACAGCACCGCGCCGTCTATGCGGGCATCGGTCTGGCCCGCGCCGTGCTCAAGCCGGGTAAGAAGGGCACGCCGATGCCCCCGGCAGGCACGCTGAACAAGGCCCTGGTCGGGCGACAGGCGCACATCCGCCATCATTCGCTCGCCAGCTTCCTCGATCTGGTCGAGAGCGAGGGCTTCCAGGTAGAGGCGGTGCAGGGGATGTGGTTCCACGACCCGCGCAACTGGTTCGTGCGCCGCACCCAGACCTGGGCACTGACCTACGCCCTTGGCACCCGCCTGTCCAAGATCTGGCCGGGGATGGGGTCGGGGCTGGTGGTATTGGTCAGCAAGCGCCGCGCATGAAGATCCTCTACGTGGCCGGGGCGATCCCCTTGCCCGGTACGTCGGGAGGGGCGACCCATGTGTTGGAAGTGGCGCACGGCCTGGCCCGGCGCGGCCACCGGCTGCATGTGGTAGCGCGGGGCCAACGGTGGCGGCGGGTGGACACCGGCGGCGCGTTCGACGTGACGCTCTTGCCGTTCCCCGACAAGCTGGCCTATTTGGCCCTGCCGGAACTGTTCAGCCTGGCCCGCCGTTTCGCCCCCGACGTAATCATGGAGCGCTACTACAACTTCGCCGGGGCCGGGATGACCGTGGCAAAACGACGACATATCCCCGCAGTGCTGGAGGTCAACGCGCCGATGGTGGACCCGCCCGGCTCGCGTAAGTCGCAGATCGACTGGCTGCTGGGCGGGCGGCTACGGCATTGGGCGGTGGCGCAGGGCACCTGGAGCCGCCGCATCGTCACGCCGCTGGCGACCACCGTGCCGCCCGAAGTGCCGCGCAGCCGGATTGAGCTGGTCAACTGGGGGGCGAATGTGGACCAGTTCCGCCCCGAATTGCGCCAGGAGCAGGCCCCGGCGCTGGCCGCCCTACGCCGCCAGTATGGCATCGCGGACGACGCGGTCGTCGTCGCCTTCGTCGGCAGCTTCCGCGCCTGGCATGGGGTAGGGGTCTTTGCCGATGCCGCCCTGCGCCTGATCCCGCACCACCCCAAACTCGCCTTCCTGACCATCGGCGGCGGGCCGGAATTGGAGCCGTTGCGGGCGCGGATCGCGGCGGCGCACCTCCCGCCGGGACGGTTTGTGCTGACCGGGCCACAGTCGCACGACCGGGTGCCGCTGCTCCTGGCGCTGGCCGATATCGGCGTGGCCCCGTTCGTGCCGTCGGTCTATGCGCCGCTGCGGACGTTCGGCTTCTACTGGTCGCCGCTGAAGGTGTTCGAGTACATGGCGATGGGCCTGCCCGTCATCACGCTCGATATCCCGCCCTTGCACACGATTATTCGCGCCGGAGAGGAGGGCCTGCTCTACCGCGAAGGCGACCTCGCCACCCTGACCGCCCATCTCGCCACCCTGGCCGCCGACCCTGCTGCCCGCGCCTGCATGGGCCACAGCGCCCGCGCCCGCGTCGTCGCCCACTATAGCTGGGACGCGCACTGCGCCCAGTTGGAACGGGTGTTGACGGACGTGAGGCGTGAAACGTGAAACGTGAAACGTGATGCGTGATTCTAACCACCAACCACCAACCACTCGTCCCCCGCCTATGCGTATTCTCCTCGCCACCGATGTCTTTCCCCCTCGCTGCGGCGGGTCGGGGTGGAGTACGTATTACCTGGGGCAGGCGCTGGCGGCGCGAGGGCATATGGTGCAGGTGGTGCGGCCCCGCTTCCTCGGCCCCGATGCCGCCCCCAGTGGACAACCCCAGGTGCATGGAGTAGAATACGAAGGGCTGCCGGTGTTCGAGTTGCATGTACCACGGGGGCGGGGGCCGGTGCAACGGCTGTGGGGACGCGAGGTGGTCGCGCCGCGCCGCTACGCGCAACTGGTGGGCGACGTGGCCCGCCAGTTGGGGGCCGATCTGGTCCACGCCCAGCACACGTTGAGCGTCCCGGCAGCGGTGGGGGCAGCGACGGCAGCGCGGCGGGCCGGGCGGCGGCTGCCGGTGATCAGCACGGTGCGCGACTACTGGCCGCTGTGTATTTACAGCACGATGCAGATCCCGGCGACGCGGGGTGGTGTGCCCACCGAGGAGCCGTGTCCCACCTGCTGGCGCACACCGGACCTGCTGCGCTGCCTGTGGGCGGCGCAAGGCGCGGGGAGCGTGCGGCAGTGGCCGGGGCTGCCGCTACGGCAGGCGATCACGAGCAGGCGACGGCGCGCATTAGCCGCCAGCGACGCGGTGATCGCCG
>JBBSEL010000876.1:0-2751 GCA_038239755.1 Chloroflexia bacterium
AACTGATGGAGTTGCTGTCGGCCACCGAACAGCCGGGCAACGAACTGGCCCGGCAGTTGATCGGGAAGTAGGCACGGAGCCTTTACAGAACACAACGCAAAAACGCAAAGAGGCAAAGAGCGCCGGGCATATGTGCCCGGCGCTCTTTTTTGTAACGAGGGATTATTCGGCCTTTACCGCACCGGGGCGGCGGGGCCACGGGCGGCTCCGAAAGGCGACCAGGCGCGCAGCCAGGCGGCGGGGCCGCGCCGGTCCAGGGGCCGCAACCGGCCCAGCGCCCACAGGTGCCGCCGCGCCGCCGCCCGGTCGCCTTCCTCCAGGTAGAGCCGGGCCAGTTTGAAATGGACGTTGGCGATGCCCTGGCGGCCCTGCGCCTGGGTGGCGGCGGGCAGGGTGGGGTGGTCGGCCAGGAACCGGATCACGATGCCGACATAGTCCAGTAGCGGCATTTCGCGCTGGGCGCGGGAGGTGCGACCCGCGTGTTCGCGCATGTGGACCAGCACCTGGGGCACATAGCTGGCCCTCGCCTGGCTTGCCAACCGCAGGGTCAACTCGTAATCCTCGTTGGCCCGCACCGGGGCGAACCCGCCGACTTGCTCAAACAGGGTGCGCCGGATGATCAGCGTGCTGGAAATCGCCAGCGGGTCGAGCAGGATGCGGTCCAGGATCGCGCCGTTGTAGTCGGCCCCCGGCGGCAGGCAGGGTAGGGGACCGATCAATCCCGCTTCGTCAAAGCGCTGGACGTTGCAGAAGGCGAAGCCCGCCCCCGGTGCCTGCGCCCAGGCGGCCAGTTGCCGTTCCAGGCGATGCGGCAGCCACAGGTCGTCGGAGTCCAAGAAGGCGATCAGGGGGGCGCTGCTGGCCCTGGCCCCCTGGTTGCGTGCCGCCCCCCGCTGGTTGAGATGCGGCAGGGGCAGGTAGATAATCGGTGCCCCGGCGCTGATCAGCGCGTGGACCACGGCGGGGGTGTGGTCGGTCGAGCCGTCGTCCACCACCACGATCTCGTGGGCGGGCACCGTCTGAGTCAGCACGCTGTCCAGCGCCGCCTCTAGCAGGTCGGCCCGGTTGTAGGTGGGGATGATGACGCTGACCGGCCCCGGATCAGGCATGGGCGACCTCCGACCGGGCGGCGAGGCGGGCCAGCCCCGCCTGGGGGGTGAGCGGTGCCCAGCCGAGGCGGGCCTGGGTCTGCGCGATGTCCAGGCCGACATCGTTGCCGAACAGCGGGTTGGCGGGCACAGGTTGATCCACGACCAGCCCCGCGTCCAGGCCGAACGCCCGCGCTGCCTCTCGCGTGAACGCCGCCCGGCTCAGGCGCACCGGCCCGGCCAGGTGAAAAATGCCGCGCACGTCGCCCGCCACCAGCCGCAACAGCGCCGGGGCCAGGTCGGCGACATCGGTCGGCGTGCGGTATTGTTCCGCATAGGCCGCCACCGGCTCCCCGGCGCGGAGGCGGCGCAGGGTGTCGGTGAGCCGCTTGTCGGGCGCGGGGGGGGTGGCGTTCCAGTCTTGCCCGTAGACCAGGCAGGTGCGGGCCACCGCCGTATTGGGCAGCGCCGCCCGCACCAGCGCTTCGGCGGCGGCTTTGCCCCGGCCATAGGGCGAGGGCGGGTCGGGCGGATCGTCCTCGCGATAGAGCCGCCCCGCGTCGCCGGAGAAGACCGCGTCGGTGGAGATCAGCACGTAGCGCACGGCGGGCACGGTGGCCTGGAGGGCGGCGCAGAGGGCCTGATAGCTGGCGGCGGCCTCGGTGGGATCGTCGTAGAGGGTACAATCGAGGACGCGGGTCGGTGCGAGGTCGCGGATCACTCCCGCCACCGCTTGCGCGTCGCGTAGATCCAGCCGGATCGCCGCCGAGTCGTCGCTGGAGCGGGTGTGGTAGGTCCAGCGCCCGTCAGAGGGCCACGCTGCGTCGTGCCGCACCGCCGCCCCGACAAACGACGACCCGCCCAGCAGCAAGAGGCTCATGCCGGGGGGGCTGCTTCTAGTGTGGCGGCGACGATCTGGGTCAGTGCCTCGCCCGCGTTCAGGTGGTAATAAAGGTCGCCGGGCCGCAGGTAGTCGAGATTCTTGGCCCCCGGCGATACGGCGATATAGGGGTTGACGACGACCAGCCGCAGCCCCCGCTCTCGCGCCTGCCGGATGATGCCCCGCCGGTCGGCGCTGACCCCGACAATCAGCAGCGCGTTCGAGTCAGGGTGAAACAGCACCGGGTGGAACTCGTTGACTACCCCCGACCCGCGCACCTGGGTATAGTCGGGCAGGCCGGTCAGGTCGAACAGTTTATCAATGTTGTCGGTGAAGACGTGATGGAGGAAGCCGCCCTGCCGCAACTGCCCCAGGCAGCGGTGCGCCGCGCTGGGTTGTGCCCGTGCCGCCTGCACGTGCCAATCGGCAAAGCGGCGGAACATGCCTTCCAGGTTGGCGCGCAACAACCGGGGCAATTGGTCGCGGCCCCCCAGGCAGAACGCTTCATAGCCGTCATCGACCCAGAACAGGTCGTGGATCTCTTTGAGCATTGGCAGCCCGGCCTCATAGCTCAGCCCGCTCCCGGCCAGCAGGTCGCAGCCGGTGATGCCATAGGCGCGCAGGTCGAACGTGGTGCTGGAGGCGAGTTGGGGCGGGGTGGGAGCCGCCGGATCGGGCTGGCGGGCGGCGAGGCGGGTCAGCCGGTCCAGGTCTTCCGGCGTGGGGCGGCCCGAGATGATGCGCACCAACGCCTGTCCCTCGCCCAACGGCACGACCTCGAAC
>JBBSEL010000877.1:0-2749 GCA_038239755.1 Chloroflexia bacterium
CGGGCCGGGGGTGAAGAGGGTTTTAGCTCTAACCGGCGGCGGGGCCAGGGATTCTTGCATTCTAGCACCTGTTCAGTCGTTGGTCTGGTGGCCCGTTACGCACAGCCGAATATCTCCGCTCACAACAGCAGCTCGATGGGACAAACCGAGTATAGCAGCACTCTATTAACGCGGTATTATCTGTATGTTAATGCCGGGACGATAGATCCGACCAATATCCGCTGGTGGACAGGCGGCCCCAGGCTGGCGGGGTGGGGATTGCGGCACGCGGGGAGGTTAGCGGTAATCTTCCAGGTCGAACAACGGCTGCTGGCGGTGGCTGACCAGCGCCAGGTAACTCTGCTGCTGCGCCTGCAAAGCGGCCTGTGCGGCGCGTAGCGCCTGCTTCTGCCCAGCGGGTAGCAACGGATCGTCTAGGGTCTGCACCAGGGTGGCGAGATTGGTCGTATATAGTTCGAGGATCTGCTGGTCCAGTGCGGCGGCTTCCTGGCGCAGGCGGCGGAGCTTCTGTAATTGGGGGCGGTTAAGCCGCAGATGCGCGACCATGTACTGCCCCACATCGGTCAACCCCTGGATCTGAAAGTCGGCAGTCATCGCCAAGTGCTGCCCATAGTCGTGTTCGCAAGGGTCGATGTAGCCCCGCCCGGCAGCGACCGCATCATCCGCCGGCCAGTCATCCCCCTTGAACGTGTTGCAAATCGCACAGCCATAGAGGAGATTGCTGTAGGCCGTCCTTAAGTAAGGGAAGAGACTCTTGGGGCGAAAATGTTCGACAGTGAAAAAGCGCGGACCGCCCGCGTCGTTCTCATGCAGTTGGCAATAGACACACTGGTAGGCAAAGTCTTCGCGGAGGAAGGGCTTATACGCTTGGTAGTTCCGTTGCGCCGGTGGAGGGGGCTGGCGGCGCTGAAGCAAGGTCATGGCGGCTAAAGGTCGCCCAGTTTGTCGGCGATCCGCCGTAATTCGCGAACCATGGCCTGTTGTTGGCCGAGGTTCTCCTCGGCCCGGTCGGCGTGGGCCGCAAGGGCCAGGTTCAAGGGCCGTTCCATACTGGCCTGGAGCACGCCCAACTCATCCGTCTCGGGGGGGGTGAGGGTTCCTGCCCCCTGCCGGTCGAGCAACATGCGAAAACGTTGCTGCCGCGCAGTCAACGCCGCGTCAAAGCGCTGTACACTGCGCAAGAGTTGGGTCGCGTAGACATGCGGATGGGCGCGGAACTGCTCCTGAGTAATAATCCCATCGAACACTGCCCCGCCCTGGTCCATCAACGCATCGAAGGCATCGGTTAGCACGAAGATCGGCAGGTCGGGGCGTAGGACACGCATGTAATTTGCCAGGGCCACGCCGTCATAAGGCGCGGGTGTGGCTCCGGCGAGCGAATACTCAATCAGCATGGCTCCGGTGCGGGGATCTGCGGCCAGCGCTGCGTACTGCTCGACGGAGGATTGAGGGCGTACCTGCTCCACGTGGAGCGCCTTGGCCCGCCGCAACAAGCGCTGTGCTTCCTTACCTGCGGCATCGTCCGCCGCAATCAGCCATACAATGCGATTCGGTTCCGCCATTCGGGGATCCTTACTTGCGTCCCTGGGGTGTCTGGTGCCCAACCAGCAGGCCGGGCACTCCACGATTCTAGCCTAATCGCCCGCGTTCGTCAAGCCCGCCCGCGCCCCGCCAGGGCGATGGATCGGCCCGTTGCGCGGGGGTGACATGCTTGACCCCCAGTCCCTGCTGATCGGTGGCGGGGGCGCGTTAATGATCTACAAACAGATGCCTAATAAGTTCTTAATACCATGATGCTAGAATAGAGTGCTAGGACGGTGACCGGACCCCACACCATCCGCTGCTGCTACAAACGCGATCGGTAGGCGCGGGTTTATCCGGCAGCTCGGTGCTGCCATCCAGCCACGCCAGAGGGGCTACCGCAGCGGGGGTTGGCGCGCGCTGTGCCCAACATGGCAAGAGGTTCACCTGTCACCATGAAAAATGCTCGTGTACTGGCCCGTTCCACCGGCGACCCTGCGCCGCCCGCCCTGCGGGGCTTACCACTCTGGGCCAGGCTGCTGATTCCGCTGGCGGTGCTGATCGTCGCGGCCCTGGCGGTGAACGCCTGGGCCTTCCAGACCGCCACCAGGGCGACCCGTGCCGGGATCCTCGATCAGGCTCTCCACGACCGGCCCTTGCTGCTGCGCACCAACCTGGAAGACGAAGCACACGCCGTCGAAGCGGCGGCCCAATACCTGGCCCGAGTCGGGGCACCCACGCTGGCTCTCACCCCGCCCGATCTCTCCCTGCTCCAGCGCTCGGCCAACGATATCTATTACCGCTTCAACCTCGATCGCTACGGCTTTGATCTGGTTCGCATTTACGATGCCAAAGGCCGTCTGGTAGTGGGGGTGCATATTGATCCCAATCTGGAGCAGGCGATCCTCCCCGCGAGTTGGCGCGATCCCGGAACCCCATCCCAGGTGTTGACTCGGTTGCCGAGCGGGGTACTGCTGGCGGGCAGCGTGCCCATCCAGCGCGGCGGGGAGTACCTGGGGCAAGCGATCGTGGGGCGGCTGATCGGCAGCGACTACCGCAACCGGCTGAAACAAGCGGTGAATGCCCAGGTGCTGCTCGCCTTTGTGCTCGGTGTCGGTCCGGAGGATGGAGTCGAGGGCATGTCGGCGACCCCCGCGGAGCGGCGACGGTTCGTGCGCATGGTCGATCGGCGCGTCACCGGCGAGCCGGTCAACTACATCACCGGTCA
>JBBSEL010000878.1:0-2748 GCA_038239755.1 Chloroflexia bacterium
ATTACTCCTCGTATAATAGAATCAAGTCGAATCGAAAAATCGAATCGAATCATCGGTCTTCGCAGGGTGGTGAGGTTCCCGTGCTCCAAGCGGCCTGGACCGCGTGCGAAAGAGTAACCCCCACCCTGTTGAGGCAGATGCAGTCTGAACCGTATGATGTGGCAAAGACCACTTATTACGAGGGTAGATGCGTCGCCTCCAAGATCGACCCGTTCGCTGGTCCTTAGGGTCCGTAAATTTATAACTTCCCCCATCCGCCGCGAGGGGGCTTGAGCAAGTGAGGGAAGTTATTCTTTTACGAACCCTTAGCCTTAGGAGGATACGCATGTCCCTGTCTACTGCCTCACCCTATCAGCTCTTCGTCGGGGCCGACATCGCCGCCCGCTCCTTCACCGCCGCCTGGGGGGGCCCGGACGCGCCGCTGTCCCGCCCGCTGCGCTACGAGCAAACTTCCGACGGCTTTACCGCCGTGCAGGCGGCCCTCGCCGCCACCGGCGTGGCCCCCGCCCAGACCCTGGTCGTGATGGAGGCTACCTCCACTTATTGGATCCAGTTGGCGAACGCGCTGCACACGAGCGGCTATGCGGTCAGTGTCGTCAACCCCAAGCAGGCCCATGATTTTGCCAAAGCGGTCTTGCAGCACGCTAAAACCGACCCGCTGGATGCCAAAATGCTGGCTCAGCTCGGGGCCAAGCTGACGCCGGCGCGCTGGACCCCGCCACCCGCCATCTACCACGAATTGCAGCAGCGCCTGGCCTGGCGCGATAGCCTGATCGCGCTGCGGACCCACGTCAGTAATCAACAACACGCCCTCCTTCACGAGCAGGTGGTGGTGGCGGCGGTGGTGGCGAGCCAGACCGCCTTGATCAGCGCGCTCACCGCCCAAATTAAGGCGGTGGAGCGCGAGTTGGCGGAGGAGATTGCGCAGGACCATGCCTGGACGGCTAGTATCGTCCGCCTACAAAGCATTCCCGGCGTGGGATTGGTGACAGCGACGTGGCTGGTGGTGGCGACGGCGAACTTTACGGCCTGCGCGACGGTGGAAGCGGCGACGGGATACGTGGGGCTGGCCCCCCATCCCTGGCAATCCGGCAGTAGTATCCGGGGCAAAGCGCATATCGGGCACCGCGGGAATGCGCGGGTGCGCCAGGCCTTGTATATGGCGGCGGTGAGTGCGGTACGGTGCAATCCAGTTCTCCGTACGTTTTATGCGCGGCTCAAGGCGGCGGGCAAAGCGGCGAAAGTGGCCCTCTGTGCGGTGGCCCGTAAGCTACTGCACTTGGCCTGGGCGTTGGTGACCAAGCAGCAAACCTTTGATCCCCAATACGGGCAGCCCCAATCCGAGGCCATCGCGGCCTGACGGGAACCGAACGGCCACGCGCTAGGTGGCACAACAAGCGCGGAGAGGGAGGCCGCTGGGCCAGATCGCTCCCTGCCTGGGTGCGGGCAGTCTCTTACCTGCTAAAGATACCCAGGCAAACCAACTTCAAAACTCAGGGTCGTAGGTACTTGACAAACCTATACCGTATCTTTCGCATCAATGGCCCAACAGGCGCTTGAGCATCTCTTGGTGGCGGCGCACCTGCTCCACACTGTCCACTTCGTAGGCGTCCTCGATGTGCCGGTTGCCTTCATATTCGCTGGACATATAACCGCTGAAGCCCCCCTCGATCAGCACCGGGATAACCTCTTCGTAGGGGATGCTCTCCTCGGTATAGTCGGGTAGCATTTCGTTGAACTTGGCATGAATGTGGAACAGGCGGGGCATCTGTTCGAGCAGGCGGCGCGGATCGCTATAAATCAGATGATGGGCGGTTGCTGCCGCCGCCAGATCTTGCGTGTTGCCGCCCATCTGGACGACCTTGTCATCAAGGTCGTCGAGCGGCTCATGGCTGTTGTAGCGCTCGACAATGTAGTTGACGATATGGGGCTGGCCGCCGTTGCGGACGATGCGTTCACTGACCACGCGCGGGTAGCTTTTGGTGAAGATGCCCATGTCAGGGATGAAGCCCAGGTAAGACGAGTTCACCCGATCCATCACCTCGATGTGCCGCTTGATCCAGTCGTGGTCCAGGCTCCACGGCGAGTGAATCTCAATGCCCATCCTGACGTTGTACTGCTCGGCATAGGGCGCGGCCAGTTCCATGATCTCCGGCGGCGTGATCACGATCATACGCATCACGGTGGCACCGATTTGGTTGGCGAACTTCAGGTCGCGCACCACCGACGCGACCATCTCCTCTTCGCTCAGCAGCCGCCCCTTGTAGCGGCTTGTGTCGAGAAACTGGTCATGGCAAACGGGGGTGCGCCCGTATTGCTCCAGCCATTTGTGCCAATTCGCGAACCACGCGTCACCCGGATCGGGGAAGCCGGGTGCCATCTGCTCGCCGATGAGTTCGATACCGGGTATATCCAGCTTTGCCGCCGCCGCGATGCAGTCTTGGAGCGACATCTTGCGCAGAAAATACTCTTCCTGGAAACTGTACAGGCTGACCCCGCGCTTGATATTGTTCTCACCCGCCATAATCAGTTACCCTCCCTACGGCCCTTCAACAGTGTTCATAGCTGCGATCGTCGCTTTACGCCCGGCGAGCACCTAGGTGCCTGGAACTCGCGGCGGCACGGCTAGTGTAGAGTATACTCTACACCTCGGCAGCAAAAACACTAGAAAAACTTGGGAATTTGGGCAGCGCGGGGCGATGATAGTGCGGCGGATTGCTGTAGGAGCTTCTGCAAGACCGCCGTGTA
>JBBSEL010000879.1:0-2748 GCA_038239755.1 Chloroflexia bacterium
GATCCGAACGCTGTATGACGCCTGGATCTACGATCAGGATTTCGGCAACCTGGGGGATATTGCCCCCGCGTTGGCCGAAGCCACCACCCCCGGCGAACGGAAACAACTCGAAGGCTGGCTGCGGGGCGACATGCGCCGCGATTCGTGGGGGAGCAAAGCGTTTGTGCGCTTCATCATCAGCCTGAAGGAGCGCGACGGGCTGAGCGACGAACAAATCCTGGACGAGTATCGCAAAGCCGAGCTATACGATGAGTTGACGATCAAGCTGATCGAACAGGGCCGGGTGGACGAGGCGCTGACGGTCGCCAACGATTTCTTGCCCCAGGCCACGCAGGCGACCCAGTTTGCCGAGCGGCTGCTGGCGTTGGGCAAAAAGTGGGTCGATCCGGCGCTGACGTTCATCGAGGGGCGGCTGGCGAAGGTCGAGGAGGCGCAGCGCGCGGCGGCCAAGCAGAAGAACCCGCAGCGCACCACCGAGGATTACCAGCACGCGCAAAACCACGCCTATTATTTGCTGTGGCTGGAGCAGCAGTATAGCATCCACAAGCGGCCCGACAAGGCGTTGGCGATTGCCCAGCGCCGCTTCGAGTTGGAGCCGGGCGAGCGGGCCTACCAGGCGGTGCAGCAGGCCGCGCAACTGGCCGGGCAGCCGAAGGGGTTGTGGGCCGAGACGCGCCCGCTCTTGCTGGCCGACCTGGAAGCGCAGGATGTGTGGGGCGCGCTGATCAACATCCACCTGCGGGAAAAGGAGCCGGAAGAGGCCCGCGCCGCGCTGGCCTCGCTGGAACAGCACCTGACTGCGCACACGCCCACCAGTTGGTCGGCCCTCGACTATGTCAGCCCTCCGGCGCTGGCCGACTACCAGTTGCGCGTGGCCCAGGCCATCGAAACGACCCATCCCGCCGAAGCACGGGGCGTGTACCAGCGCCTGGCCGAGAACTGGATCGCCCAGCGAGGCCGCGCCAACTACCAGCAAGCCGCCGACTACCTGCTGCGCGTGCGCGACCTCTACACCCGCGAAGGCCAGCAGGCCGAGTGGCTGGACTACATCACCGACCTCCGCAAGCGCAACAAGTCCCTCTCCGCCCTGCGCGAAGAACTCGCCGCCCGCAAGATTGAGTGAGGACTGAGGACTGAGGACTGAGGACTGAGTGATGAGCGATGAGGAATAGCGGAGATCCGGTCGCAAACATAGACGCTCTTCGTAGGAAATGGCTCTGCCCATTGATGGGGGTGCCCCAAATGTCGGGGACGCCCTACCATCAATGGGCAGAGCCATTTCCTCCAGCTGTAAGCCGTATCAGGATCGAATTTTTCAGGCAATGCGATACTTAAATGTGTCGATTCACAATCCTCATTGCTCATCGCTCATTGCTCATCACTCAGTCCTCAGTCCTCAGTCCTTCGTCAGTGGCGGAAATGGCGCTGGCCGGTGACGACCAGGGCGGCTCCGGCAGCGTCGGCGGCGGTGACGATGGCGGCATCGTTGACCGAGCCGCCGGGCTGGATGATCGCCTGGACCCCGGCGGCGAGGGCGGCTTCCACCCCATCGGGGAAAGGGAAGAAGGCATCGGAGGCCAGCACGCTCCCGGCAGCGCGGGCACCCGCCTTCTGCACGGCGATATTCACGCTGTCCACCCGGCTGGGCTGCCCGGCCCCCACACCGACTAATACCATGTTTTTCGCCAGCACAATCGCGTTCGACTTCACATGCTTCACCGCCCGCCAGGCAAAGGTCAGGTCGGCGATCTCGGCCAGGGTGGGATGGCGGGTGGTGACCGGGCGCAGTTGCACCGTGTCGAGGGCGACCGCGTCTTTGGTCTGGGCCAGGAAGCCGCCGCTGACCGGGCGAAACTGGATGGCGGCAGCAAAATCGTCGTCGCGGTGCTCCACATCAGGATCGGGCACGGCCAACAGGCGCAGGTTCTTGCGCCCGCTGAGGACGTCCACGGCGGCATCATCGAAGCTGGGCGCGATCACCACCTCGAAGAAGATGCGGCTGATCGCCCCGGCCAGCGCCGCCGTCACCGGGCGGTTGATCGCCACGATGCCCCCGAAGGCCGACACCGGATCGCCCGCCAGCGCCAAGTCGAACGCCTCGACCAGATCGTCGCGGCAGGCCAGGCCGCAGGGGTTGGCGTGCTTGATGATCCCCACCGTCGGGGAGGAGAAGTCGCGCACCAGCGCCAGGGCCGCATCGGCATCGAGGATGTTGTTGTAGGATAGCTCCTTGCCGCCGATCTGTTGGACTGCCCCGGCCAGGGTCGGTGCGCCGGTGGGCTGGAGGTCGCGGTAGAGCGCCGCTTGCTGGTGCGGGTTCTCGCCGTAGCGCAGGTCTTGCACCTTCTCCAGCGCCAGGGTCAGCACGGGCGGGAAGAGGGCCGCTGACCCGCGCAAGTAGGCGGCGATGGCGGTGTCGTAGGCCGCCACATGCTGGAAGGCTTTCGCCGCCAGCCGCTGCCGGGTTTCGGGCGACACCGCGCCCGCCTGCTGCCACTCGGCCAGCACCGCCGCATAGTCCGCCGGGTCGCAGAGAACGATCACCGCTGTGAAGTTCTTGGCCGCCGCCCGCAAGAGGGTCGGCCCGCCGATGTCGATCTGTTCGACGGCTTCCTCCTGGGTCACCCCCACCCGCGCAATCGTCTCGCGGAAGGGATAGAGGTTGACGACCACCACATCAATCGGGCTGAGGCCGTGTTCGGCCAGTTGCGCCAGGTGGTCGGGGCGGTCGCGGCGGGCCAGGATGCC
>JBBSEL010000880.1:0-2748 GCA_038239755.1 Chloroflexia bacterium
CAGGGTGAGCAAGCCCCCCTCCGGCGCGGGCAGCAGCGACAGCATCGCTACATGGTCTGTCACCCCCAGATCGCGGCTCAATTGCTGGAGTTCGGTGACATACTCGATGCTGCGGGTGTTGTGTGGCCCGCCGGGGCCGGTGATCACCAGCAGCGGATCGTGCCCCTGGCGGCACAGTTCGGCCACCACGCGGATCGACGCTTCCAGGTTCTTGCGCCGGGTCATCCGCACCGGGGCCAGCAGCACCAGTTCGCGGCTCGGCCAATGGAGCCGGTTCACCACGTCGGCCACCACCGGGGTGGTCGGCAAGAACTGCTCCACACCGATGCCGTTGGGGATGACCGGGATCGTCGCCGGGTCTACGCCGAACAGCCGGGCGGCTTCCTGCTGGCGCTCGCCCGAAATCGCTACATACTGCACATTCGGGCAGGGGCGGCGCAGCAGATCCCAGGGGTAGCCGGGGTGCATATCGGCATCATAGAGCGGGTTGATCGCCGCCAGGTCGTGCGTCCAGGCGACGAAGCGGGCGGGGCCTTCGCCGCGTTCGGCCAGCGCGCACAAGGCGGCGGTCAGCGGCAGGTTCTTGGTCATAGTGAACACGTTGTGGACGAAGCAGGTGCCCACCCCGGCCAGCAGCCGGGCCAGGATCGCTTCCAGCCGATCGCGCCATTCAAGGAAGCTCAACGGCACCTCACCGTGGGCCATCAGCGCCTGGACTTCCAGAATTTCGGGATGGATCGAGTCGAGTTCGGGCACGATGGCGCCGGGCTGCTCCGGCGTTCCCGCCCCGCCGCGCCCGGCAAAGGTCCGCACCGGCACGTCGTGAGCGGTGAACAGCCGCGCATGGGCGGCCAGGATGCCCTCGACGCCGCCGATGATAGGCGCGCTGGCATAGTGCA
Organism: Chloroflexia bacterium; assembly: GCA_038239755.1. GTDB lineage: Bacteria > Chloroflexota > Chloroflexia > QHBQ01 > JAICKM01 > JBBSAN01. The sequence continues at coordinate 900 of JBBSEL010000880.1, forward strand.
ACAGAGCGACCGGACGCGGCGGAGAGTTGGGGGAAGAAACAGGTTGCATAACCCCGCCCTCAGCAATGTCTGGGCCATGATACTACGGAGGACCTATTAATCGGAGCGATCTTCGGGAGCAGGGAAGGTAAAAACGCCCGTCTGCTTGACCGCGCTGTCCTCCAGATCGCGGCTCGTCGGCACCGCATAGTGGGCCAGCTGGACGAGGCCTTCGCGGGGGAAATAGGCCCGCCCTGGATCCCCGATCAGGACACGGGTGCCCCGCACATGAGCGGCCCGCAGCCAGGCCAGGGTGCGCGTGGCAAGCGGCTGTTCATAGCCAAAGTCGCCCGCCAGGATCAAGTCAGCGGCGGGTGGGTCGGTGGTGAGCAGGTCACGATCGGTGAAGGCTACCTGCACCCCGTTGGCCTCGGCGTTGAGCGCCACCGCCACCGCGCAGTAGCCGTCAATGTCCGTCGCCAGCGCAGACGCGGCTCCCGCCTTCAGCGCGGCGATGGCGCACAGGCCCGATCCGGTGGCAAAATCGAGCACCCGCCGCCCGGCCACCTCGGCGGGATGATCGAGCAGATAGCGCGCCAGGGCCTGCCCTCCCGCCCAGGCAAAGGCCCAGAACGGCGGCGGTACGTCCTGTGCGCCCAACTCCGCCTCGGTCATTTGCCAGAGCGGGGTGATCGCGTCGGCCAGGTAGAGGCGCAGTTCCGGCACAAAGGGCGGCGGCTGCAAGCGGGTGTGCTGAAGGATGAAGGCGCGGCGGTCGAGAGGCATGAAGGCAGCTTATATTCGGCAGGCGCGGGGAGTCGGGCCTACAGCGCCGCCTTGGTGACCTTCTGCCCATCATAGGAGATCAGCGTCGGGTCATCGTCCATCACCGTCTCCATATGCACCGGGCGGCCCCACAGCCGGTAGATATATTGCAGCGTCTTTTCGGCGTAGGGCATGTCCAGAGGGCGACCCTCGAAGCTGTGCTTCAGGTAGAGTTCGCGGTTGCGCCGGTAGTCGGCATCTTCGACCATGATCACCGGGTTGCCGAAGTTGGTCATTTCGCCGACGATGCCGTCGCGCACCTTCTCCCAGTCTTTCTCGACGATCACCCACTCGTTGCCCTGCCGCTCGTAGAGGTAGAGGTCCAGATCCTCCACCAACTCCTTGGTCAGGTAGTTGCGGATGAGCGAGACATCGTTGTCCAGTTCGCGCACCTCGAACAGCTTGGCCCGGCCCCCGCCCGGCTTGTGACCCCGCCGCGCCTGATCTTCCTCGGTCGGGTTGTCCCAGCGCCGTTCGATGTCTTCCAGCAGCTTGAGGCCGAGGTGATAGGGGTTGATGCTGCGCCGGTGGGGCGACACCACCCCCGCGTTCAGGCTGGCAAACTCCGTAATCTCCGCGTCGGTCAGGTCCAGTTCGCGCAGAATTCGTGCGTGCCAATAGCTGGCCCACCCCTCATTGATGACCTTGGTTTGCATCTGCGGGATAAAATACAACATTTCACTACGCACGATGGAAATTACATCGCGCTGCCACGGTTCCATGTCCGGCCCGTATTCCATCAGGAAGAGCAGCAGGTCCTTCTCCGGCTCCGGCGGGATGCGGACCGGGGCACGGCGGCGCCGTTCGGCCTCCTGCGCCAGCCGTTCGCGTTCCTGGCGGGCCTCGGTGCCCACGCTCCACAGGTCGTCGTAGGGGTTGACCGGTGGCTCCGTCGGGGCTTGCGGCGTGGAGGAAGTCGGGCGGCGGAAGTTCATGTGCGGGTCAATATGCTCCTGGATCGAAAGGACCGCGTCCAGAAACTCCTCGACCACATGGGTACCGTGCTGGTATTCATACTGGCGGATGCGGTCGGCGTTCAGGCTGG
>JBBSEL010000881.1:0-2747 GCA_038239755.1 Chloroflexia bacterium
CAGCGGCAGCCCCTTCGTCCCCCGCCCTATAAACCAAATGGGTACCCGTGGGGGGCGGGTCGTCTGGGTCATGTTGGCTCCTTGGGGGGATTGGGGCGGGGGGTTGGGTGTGGGGGGTTGGGGGTTGGTGTAAGCGTTGTAGCTATACCCGTAAAGCGCAGGCTGCAAACTTCCTACCAACCCCCAACCCCTGTCCCCCAGCCTCTCGTTACTGCGCCTCGGCCTGGACCGACTCGGCATAATGCGGGGTCAGCGGCACGGTGTCGGTGGGGAAGTGGCGGGCCGGAGGGGTGGAGTCGCCGTGCCCGGTGCCAGCGGGCGCGGGGGCAGCGGTGTCTTCTTCGGATGGCCCCATCGGCGCTTCGTCGGCAAGGAGGGACGCGCTCGGCGCGGCGGAGGTGCCCGCCCAGGGGGTCGCTTCCCCGGCGGCTCCGGCAGCCTCGGCGGTGGCTTTGGCGGCGGCTTCCAGCGCGGCATGTTCGGCGGCGCTGGGGTCGTCATAGCGGACGGTGGGATGCTGGCGGCGGGCGGGGCCACTGCCACTGAAGACCAGCCGGGTAACAGAACCTTTGGCCGGGTAGAGATCGTGCTGCCGCAGGCTGTCGATGGTTACTTCCTGGCCGAGGAAAAAGAGCCGGGCCATCATTGACGGGTCGCCGTGGGTCACGCCGACCACCGTTTGCCCGGCGTGGAGCCGCACCACCCGGTCAGTCCAGCGCAGGATACGCTCGACCACGTCGGGCACATCTTCGTCTTCGGGGTTGACCCGGTCGCGGTAGAAGTTGAACTGCTTTTCGGCCATGATCGTGTTGGAAGTGCCCTGCCAGCCGGTCAAAACCTCGGCCAGCAGGTCGGTCACCTGCACCCGCGTGCCGGGCTGGAGGTGGGCGATAGCCGCGGCGGTCTGCCGGGCGCGCAATTGCGGGCTGCTGTAGATGGCGCTGATCGGCTCGGCCTGGAGCGCGGCGGCGGTGCGTGCCGCTTCTTCGCGCCCAAGGGTGCTCAGGCCAAAGCGGGGCAACCGGCCATAGACGATATCGGTGGGATTGTGAACATCGGCGTGGCGAACAAAGAGGATCGTGGTTACAAGATCAGGTGCGCTCATAATCAGAAAATTTCTCCATCCAAAAGGTAAGGGTCGGGGGTCGGTTGTGGGTTGCCCTTATTATACACCGAATGGGTGTGGTCGGGTGTGATTACCCACGGTCCTCATCGGGCCGCACCGGCCCCGATTGGCCCCGGTGGCGCGTGCCCAGCGCCCGCATCCGGGTGGCCTGGCGGCGGGGCGGGGCGGGGACATGAGTGGGATCCCTCGCTGGGGAACGTTCGTCCGTCGCTACCGGTGCAAGCGGCAAGCGCAGGTGGATCGTGGCCCCCTGGTTGCGCCCGGCGCTGGTGGCCCAGATGGTGCCGCCGTGCAAGTTGACCAGCGTGCGGACAATATAGAGGCCGAGGCCCGTGCCCCCGTAGCTGCGGCTGCTGGTCGAGTCGGCCTGATAGAACCGCTCCCAAATCCGTTCGGCCTGCTCGGTGGTCAAGCCGATGCCGGTGTCTTGCACGATGATTTTGAGGCTGCGCGGGCGCGTGCTGCGCCGGACTTCGCGCTGCTCCGGTGGGCTGTTGGCGACCACCGGGCTGGGGTACGCGTCCACTACTACCCGCCCACCAGGTGGGGTGAATTTGATCGCGTTGGTGAGCAAATTCACCAGGATCTGGTGCAGCCGGTCGCCATCGGCCAGCACCAGAGGCACGCCGGGATTGATCGCGTTGATCACCTCGACGCTGTTGGCGAGGGTCGGGCTTTGCACCTCGCGGATCGCCGTGTTGACCGCCTGGTGCAGCCCACGGGGGGTGGGGAAGAGATGGATGTCCTGGGCGGCCAGCTTGGTCACGTCGAGCAGGTCGTTGATCAGTTGCAGGAGGCGTTGGGCGTTGTTGCGCACTCCCGTTTGTGCCCGTATCTGGCGTTCGTTCAGCGGGCCGTGCAGGCCGCGCAGCAGAATATCGCTGTAGCCCAGGATGGAGGATAGGGGGGTCCGCAATTCGTGGCTGACAATCGACAAGAATTCATCCTTGATCCGATCGGTTTCTTTCCGTTCGGTGATGTCGCGCATCACCGCCACCGCGCCATTGAGGTGAGCATCGTCGCCGTGCAGGGGGGTGGCGCTGATGCTCAGGGTGCGTTCGCTGTTATCGGGGCGGCGGATCACCATCTCGCTATGGATGACCGTCTGCCCGCGCACCGCCCGCGTCAGCGGCAGGTCCGCCCACGGATAGGGCTGCCCCTCGGTGGTGTAGACCTGGTAGATCTGCGAGTAAGCTTCTTCCGGCCCGGCCATGACCCCGCGCCCCAGCATCTCGACCCCCGCCGGATTGACCCGTATAACCCGGCCCGCCGCATCGGCAATCGCCACCCCGTCGGCCATCTGGGTGATCACCGTATCTAGTTCCTGTGCCCGTTCTTCGCTCAGTTGCAAGGTGGTGGCGACCTGGCGGCGGTTTTGCACCGCCTCGGTGCTTTCGACCACTAGCAGCAAGAGGCTTTGTACGGTGCCCTGGTCGTTGTAGATCGGGGCCATGCTCCAGGTCCAATAGGTGACCCCACGGGCAAAGCCGCGATATTCGAACTCGGTCAGAAAGAACGGTTCGCCGGTGGCGCTCACCCGGCGAAAGAGGTCCATAATCCCCGCTTCTTCCGCCTGGGGCAAAAACTCTGCCACCGTCGCGCCGACCAGGGGACGGGTGCC
>JBBSEL010000882.1:0-2746 GCA_038239755.1 Chloroflexia bacterium
CCAGGATCACCCGTGGAAACCCAAACCCGCCCCGCCACCCCCGCCATCAGCCTCCACAACGTTGCCATGCGCTACAGCGGCAGCGGCGATCAGGCCGTCCTCGCCCTCACCGACGTGACGCTCGATATCGCCCCCGGCGAATTCGTCTCGCTGATCGGCCCCAGCGGCTGCGGCAAGACCACCCTCCTACGCCTGATCGGGGACCTCATGCAACCCACCGCAGGCCACATCCAGGTCGGCGGCAAGACCCCCGGCGAGGCCCGGCGCAACCGCGATTATGGGCTGGTGCCGCAAGCCCCGGTGCTCTACGACTGGCGCACGGTGATCCAGAACGTCGAACTGCCGCTGGAGATCATGAACGTGCCGAAGGCCGACCGACGGCAGCGGGCCACCACCCTGCTCGATCTGGTCGGCCTGAGCGAATTCCAGCAACACTACCCCTGGCAGCTCTCCGGCGGGATGCAACAGCGGGTCAGCATCGCCCGCGCCCTCTCCTTCCGCCCCGGCATCCTGCTCATGGACGAGCCGTTCGGCGCGCTGGACGAGATGACCCGCGAACGGCTCAACGGTGAACTGCTCACCATCTGGCGCGAGACCGGCACGACGATCATCTTCGTCACCCACAGCATCGCCGAGGCCGTCTTTCTCTCCACCCGCGTCGTCGTCATGTCACCCCGCCCTGGGCGCATCGCCCATATCGTCCTTGTGGACCTCCCTTATCCCCGCGACGTGGACACGCGCGAGATGCCGCACTACTTTGAATTGATCTCCGGTGTGCGCGAATACCTGCGGGAGTCCCACTGATGGCCCGCCCCCGCCGCGCCCCCGTCACCGATTTGCCGGTGCAACCCCTCGCCGGGGCACCGCGTGAGGTCGCGCCCGCGACCGTCCAAAAGCCAAAATCCAAAATCCACAGTCCCGTCCTGCTGCCGCTGCTCACCGTCGTGATCATCCTCCTCGCCTGGGAGGGGGTCGCCTGGCTGCGCCTGCACGATCTGACCGAAGGCACCTTCGCCTACCGCCAGCAGCAGAGCTACCTGCCCTACGCCCACAAGGTGCTCCAGGCCTACATCGACAACGCCGACAGCTTCCTCCGCGCCGGGGCGATCACCTTCGGCAACGCCTTCATCGGCTTCTGCATCGGCGGGCTGATCGGCTTCGGCCTGGCCCTGCTCATGGCCCGCGCCCGCTGGATCGAGCGCAGCTTCACCCTCTACATCGTCGGCTCGCAGATGGTCCCGGTCATTGCCCTCGCCCCCATCCTCTACGGCATCATCCGCGACGAAACGATCCTGAAGATCACCGTCGCCGCCTATCTGACCTTCTTCCCGGTCACGGTCAATGTCCTGCGTGGCCTCCGCAGCGTGGACCCGCGCGCTCTCGACCTGATGCGCAGTTATGCCGCCCCCACCGGAACCGTCTACCGCAAGCTGCGCATCCCCGCCGCCATGCCCTTCCTCTTCAACGCGCTCAAAATCGCCTCAACCGGCAGCCTGATCGGGGCGATCGTCTCCGAACTGATGGGTGGCAACGCCGGGATCGGCGTCCTCCTCGTCACGCTGGGGTACAATACGTATGGGGCCAGCGACAAGCTCTGGGCGCTGGTCCTCGAAGCCGCCGCCATCGGTATCATCTTCTTCGGCGCGGTCAGCCTGGCCGAACGCCTGCTCGTCCCCTGGCAACCCGAATTCCGCCGCCAGAGAGGAGGGCGCTAGCCCGATGACTGGATCCGCACCGCCGCGCCCCATCCGCCCGACCATCCCGTCCGCCCCCCGGCGACACCAGCGCACACCGAGAGGAACCCCGCCCCGCCATTAAGCCCATCCCCCACGCCCCGCTGCCGCCCCACCCCCGTTGTCATCCTGAGCGCAGCGAAGGATCTTGTCGGGGAGTCTAGACCGCCGGGGATAAACCGATAAGCGTGAGAAAAGATCGCAACCACCAGCCGATACGAAAGGAGCCGACCACATGACCGAGCAACCCCATTCCCTGGCGACCCGCCTACGCAGCCTATCCCCGGCAACCGCGCTAAAGATAACAATCTGCCTGCTTGCCGTCCTCGCCATCGGCTACACTCAAACGCTGGTGGAAAGCTGGGGCGGCGGCTATGGCGGATGGCTACGCCAGCCACTGATAACCCAGATCGAGGATCGCTTCAACGACATATGGTCAGACTTTGGCGGATTTGATCTATCAACCACCATGTCCGACCCCTATCCTCATTACCCGTGGGATGCCGCACAAGGCGAGTTAATGGTTCTGATCCTGGCGCTCCTTATCGGACTGTATCTGTGGCATACCCTATGGGCCGCGCCGCGCCGCCGTGAACGCCTGCTCGCGGAAGAACTCCAGCCTATGTCCCGGCTGGTCCATCAGCACCCTGCGCGGAAAGCAGCCCACAGCAAGCCGCACAAACGCCACCCCAGCGGAGCGCCCGCATGGCACTAGCCGACCCCAACGAAACAGCCCCCGCCCCCCGCCGTCGCGCCGACTGGTGGCAGACGGTGCTGCCGCCGCTGGGCATCTTCGTCGTCGTGCTGCTCCTCTGGCAGTTCCAGGTGATTCATGCCCTGCTCAACATCAAGACCTTCCAACTGCCCCTGCCTAGCGAGATCGGGGCCGCCTTCACCCGCCGCAGCGACGACCTCTGGACCGGCACCTGGTACACGCTGGGCGAGGCGCTGATCGGGCTAGCCGTGGGCGCGGGGCTGGGCTTCCTCGCCGCCATGCTCTTCACCCGCTTCGA
>JBBSEL010000883.1:0-2742 GCA_038239755.1 Chloroflexia bacterium
ACACACGTGCCTAGCTCAATTGGTAGAGCAGCGGTCTCCAAAACCGCAGGTTGGGGGTTCGAGTCCCTCGGCACGTGCCAGCTTTTTGCCCTTTAGCAGGGGCGCGTCGTAACGTTGTTGGCTATTTAGAGGAGATGGGTGTGAGTACCAGACAGCAAGATGGCGGACCTGCCAATCCGGCCAAACGCCTCCAACCACGGCCAGGGGCCACCTCCAGCAAGCCCGTTCCCTCGGCTCCTTCCGATGGGAGTGCCCCTCGCGCCGTGCCGCCCGCCCGGCCTGTGATCGCCCGGCCCGCCGGGTCGCCGGTCGCCGCTGTGGTTAGCCGGACCGCCGAAGAAGCGAACGATCCGTTAAGCCGCATCCGGCGGGCATTCATCAGCATCCGCGCCGAAGTATTGAAGGTCACCTGGCCGAACCGCGACGAACTGCGGAACCTGACCATCGTGGTCATCGGCATTTCGGCAGGGGTCGGGATTATCCTCGGCCTGCTGGATGTGCTCCTGGGTGAGGCGATTCGCTTCCTGACGACAGGGACGTTTTAAGAATGGCGGCTAAGGCAACACAAGACGATATGTTGGACGACGAACCCCGCACGTCAGCAGTGGTCGCCCCGGAGGGCGCTGCTGAAGAAGACGGGCGGCAGTGGTATGTCATCCACACCTACTCGGGCTACGAGAACAAGGTGAAGAAGAATCTGGAGCATCGGGTCCAGGCCTTGGACATGAGCGCCTTTATCTTCCGCATCGTGGTGCCGACCGAGGAAGAGATCGAGATCAAGAACGGCCAGCGCCACAACGTGCAGCGCAAGGTTTATCCCGGCTATGTCCTGATCCAGATGATCATGTCGGACGAAGCGTGGTACCTGGTGCGGAACACGCCTGGTGTGACCGGCTTTGTCGGCCTGGGCAACAAACCGACCGCGCTGGCCCCCGAAGAAGCCGCGCAAATCCTGCGCCAGATGGAAGCCGAAGCGCCACGGGTCAAGGTCACGTTCACGCGCGGCCAGATGATCAAGATCGTGGACGGCCCGTTCAGCGAGTTCGAGGGCAAGGTGGACGATGTGAACCAGGAGAAGGGCAAGGTCCGCGTCTTGGTCAGCATCTTTGGCCGCGAAACGCCGGTCGAACTGGACTTCTTGCAGATCGAGCGCCTGATCAACTAGGGTACTGGCCCGCCGTTCGGGCGGCGCAGCATGGTGCCAACTAAATGAGAAAAGCTTGGGCGGACCATCGCGGTTCGCCCGCTTTGTGAGACCGGCCTGGGGCCTGTGCCCCGGCTATCAAATAACGGAGGGTGGCCTCGGCTGCCCGTTAGCACGTTGAAGGGAAAGAATTACTGTGGCTAAAAAAGTTCGCGCGATTGTAAAACTGCAAATCCCGGCGGGTAAGGCGACTCCGGCCCCCCCGGTCGGCCCCGCCCTGGGTTCGCACCAGATCAATATCATGGGCTTCGTCAAGGAGTACAACGAGCGCACGGCGTCGCAGGTGGGCACCATCATCCCGGTGGAAATCACCATCTTCGAGGACCGCACGTTCACCTTTATCACCAAGACGCCGCCCGCCGCCGATATGCTGCGCAAGGCCGCCGGGGTGCCCAAGGGGTCGGGGGTGCCGCACAAGACGAAGGTGGGCAAGATCACCCGCGCCCAGGTCCGCGAAATCGCTGAGACCAAGATGAAGGATCTCAACGCCGTGGATATCGAAGGGGCCATGCGGATGATCGAGGGCACCGCCCGCAGCATGGGCCTGACCGTCGAAGGCTAAGCCCCCCTGATTCAGCAGCTTCACTATGGTGGGAGGGCGGCAGCGAACCGCCCGCCGGTACCACCCGGAGGAACAAGAGTATGCAAAGCAAGCACGGCAAGAAATATCAGACGGTCGCCGCCCTGGTGGATGCCACCAAGCTGTATGAGCCGACCGAAGCGGCGAGCCTGGTGAAGCAGGCCACCTATGTGCAGTTCGACCCCACGCTGGAAGTCCACATGCGCCTCGGCATTGACCCGCGCCACGCCGACCAGATCGTGCGCGGCACGGCGACCCTGCCGCACGGCACCGGCAAGCCGATCCGCATCCTGGTCTTCGCTTCGGGCGAGGCCGAGCGCATCGCCCTGGATTCCGGGGCCGACTTCGCCGGGGCCGACGACCTGATCCGCCAGATCGAGGGCGGCTGGTTCGAGTTCGATATCGCCATCGCCACCCCTGACATGATGGGCAAGGTTGGGAAGCTCGGCAAGCTGTTGGGCCGCCGGGGCCTGATGCCCAACCCCAAGAGCGGCACCATCGCCAACCCGCAAGACCTGCCCCGCGTGATCGGGGAAGTCCGCCGCGGCAAGGTGGAGTTCCGCAACGACAAGACCGGCCTGATCCACGTCGGCATCGGCAAGGCGAGCTTTGACCAGCAGCAGATTCTGGACAACCTCTTTGCCCTGGTAGACGCGATCAGCCGGGCCAAGCCGGCGGGGGCCAAAGGCACCTATATCAAGTCGATCACGCTAACGAGCACGATGGGGCCGGGCATCCACATGGATGTGGCCCCCACCGTCGCCCAGGCCAGCACCGGCGGACGGTAGTAGCGACGAGCAATGAGCATTGAGTGATGAGTGCTGGTTGCTCAGGTGACGTTGATAGAATGAAGACGGCCCGTGACACTATGGCACGGGCCGTTTTGTATTTAAAGTCAGCAGATATGCTGGGGAATACCACCCCTGCTGGTGTAGGGGCGACCGGCAGGTCGCTGGTC
>JBBSEL010000884.1:0-2741 GCA_038239755.1 Chloroflexia bacterium
CGGGTCCGCGCCGCCTGGCGGATGTGGGCCGGGCGGGTTCCCCAGGCGCTGTGGCTGGTCGCGCCGGTGATCGTGCTGGGGGTAGGGCTGGCCGCCTATCACCTGTTCCTCTACGGCAGCGTGATCCCGGTGGCCGACGAGCGCGAAGGTGGGGGGGTGGGTTTTGTCTACTGGCCGTGGACGGGCACGCACGAACTCTATCTGTTCCTCACCGGGGCGTTCGGTCTGCTGTTCAGCCAGCGCTTCGGCTTGCTCTCGTTCACGCCGATCTATCTGCTGGCCGTGGTGGGGGTGGTCGCGGCCTTCCGGTCGGGGCGGCCCGCCGACCGGCGGCTGGTCGGTTGGATCGCCCTGGTCGCCCTGCCCTATATGGGCTTTATCGCCGCCTATAGTGGCTGGGGCGGCGACTGGGGACCTCCGGCGCGCTATGCTTCTACCCTGGTGCCGTTGCTGGCGGCACCGCTGGCGCTGGGGTTGGCGACGCTGGCCCGCAGTAGGGTCTACCGCGCGCTCTATACGATCCTCGCCGGGCTGGGTTTCGGCTTCATGGCCGTGATGCTCGTTGATGCGCGCACCATGTTTTCGGGCGGCACCGGGGCCATTTACGATTGGCTGGCCCTGAATCCAGACCTGCCGATCCATATCGATCTGCGCCCCCTGGTGCCCAGTTTTGCGACCCCTGATGAAACCTGGTTTCCCTGGCGCGTCGGCTGGTTGCTTGTCGTCAGTGTGCTGATCGTCGGGCTGGGCGTTTTCCTGCTGGGGCGGCACAGCCCCCCGGATGCCACCCCCCGGCGTGTTGGCCTGCCCGCCCTGATGCGCTATGCGCTGCCGCTAGGGAGCATCCTTCTGCTTGTGGCGGCCTGGGCTATCCTCAGCTACGATTTTCTCCGCCCTAAAACGCTGCTGGCCTACCAAGCCAGTTGGACGATCCCGGCCTCGCTGCCCAACGCGGGCGACATCACCTACTGGAACGGGAAGGTCTATATCCCGTTGTTCGGCCAGCGCCCGCCCGAGGAGGTGCCCGGCACGGTCGGCGTGTTCGATGTGGCGACCGGCAGCTATTCCGAACTCCTGCCGGTGGGGTCGGATGGGCAGCCCCGCGCCTGGGTGCATCCCGGTAGTGTGACGGTCGGCCCCGATGGGCTGCTCTATGTGTTGAACAACGGGCCGGGCGACCAGGCGCTGCTGGCACTGGATCGGGCAGGCCAGATCGTCCGCCAGATCGCGCTGGAGCAAAAGACCGTGCTGGGTATGGGCCTCGATTTTGACGATGAAGGCACGTCTTTCTACGTGGCCGACCAGAATTTGGGGATGGTATTGCATTACCCCGCAGCGGGCGGTGCGCCGCTGGCGATGTACACGGGCAAAGACTCGATCCTGAACAATCCCCACGGGGTCGCGGTAGACGCGCAGGGCAATATCTACACGACGGAGACATTCAACCGCATCCAGAAGCTGAACGCTGACGGGCAGCTACGCACGATGTACAACCTGAACTGCCACGCCACCTATTTTGCGGAGGCCCCCGGCACGGCCCCCTGGTTAGAGGCGAGTTGCAATACCGGCCTCGTCTCGATCAACACGGAGGGGGATTACGTCCAGTTGACCCACTATGCCGATACGGGTCCGCACCCGGTCGCGCCGCTGGGTCTCGCCTACGGCCCGGCGAACACCCTCTACGTCCTCGACGGCAATACGTTGTTCGCCTACACTATCACCCATTAAGGGGGTGGGGGGTCAGGGGTCAGGGGGTTGGAGGATCTGACGACCGCGCCTTGACACCTGCTGTTGCCCCGGTGTAGAATAACCCTGTCCAGGAGCGGTAGCCGGTGCGGGTGCGGCCCTGGCAAGCGCCTCATGCGAAGAAGCCTGTCTCGCGCTCAGCTTCGGCTGGGCGTTTTCGTGTCTAAGAGGGCCAGGGCCGGTATGCTTGTGATGAAATTTGGCGGTACGTCGGTCGGTAACGCCGAGCGGATCGAGGCCGTGGCGGGGTTAGTCCAGGACGCGGCGCGCCGCGAGCCGGTGGTTGTGGTCGTTTCGGCGGTCGGCGGCGTGACCGACATCCTCATCGCCGCCGCCCACGATGCCGCCCGCCGCCAACGGCTCCAGGCGCTCCAACGGGTGATCGAGTTGCAGCAGTGCCATGCCGAAATTGCGACCGGGCTGCACCTGACTCCGGAGGCGGGGCGGGCGCTCGATACCGAACTGCGCCTGCTGGCGGTGGAGCTAGAGAACTTCATCCATAGCGTGGGTATCCTGGGCGAAGTGACCCGGCGCACGCTGGACTATATCAGCAGCCTGGGCGAGCGGATGAGTTGCCGCATTGTCGCCGCCGCCTTGCGCGCTGCCGGGTGTGCCGCCGAAGCGGTGGACGCGAGCGCCGTGGTGGTGACCGACAGCACCTTTGGCAGCGCCTTCCCGCTGATGGCCGCCACTCGTGAGCGCGCCGCCGCCGTGCTGAAGCCGTTGCTGGAGGCCGGGACGGTGCCGGTGGTCACCGGGTTTATCGGCGCCGACGCCGACGGCATTGTCACCACGCTGGGCCGGGGCGGGTCGGACTATTCCGCCGCCATCCTGGGCAGCGTGCTGGATGCCCGCGAGATCGTCATCTGGACCGACGTAAACGGGGTGATGACCGCCAACCCTCGCGTGGTGCCCGATGCCCGCACCCTGCCGCACCTCTCCTATCTGGAAGCCGCCGAAATGTCCTACTTCGGGGCGAAGGTGCTCCATCCCAA
>JBBSEL010000885.1:0-2733 GCA_038239755.1 Chloroflexia bacterium
CACGAGCAGCCCAGCTTCTCTGCCGCCTGGGGATTGGGCTGGCCGAAGATGGTCTCCGTCTGGGTATATAATCTTGTGTACGGGATCATCATTCTGATCATCCTGCTGATTTTCCTGGTCCCGATCTTCCTCATCTTTGGCGCTTCGATCGCCGCGATGGTCAACGCAGCAGGCACCGGAAGCAACAACGATACCACTGCGGCGGGGAGCGCGTTTGGGCTGATCTGCATTTGCGGCTGTCTCGCGTTCATCATCCTGATCCCGCTCGTCATTATTCTGAGCCTGGTCCGCGAGTATGGCCTGCGGGCCGTGGTGCTGGAGAATCAGGGACCAATGGCGGCACTGAGTACCGGCTGGCAACTGCTGCGTGCGAACATCGGGGCATCGATTATCGCCTCCCTGATCTTGCTCGTCGTCGGCATCATCAGCGGTGTCGTCCTGTCCCCGTTCGCGTTGCTGCTCGCTGCGCCAATGGTGGCCGCGATGGGCTTCCAAAACGGCAAGTTCTCCCTGCCGACGCTGCTGTTCCTGGGCGTGCTGCTGTGGCTGGTTTCTGCCGCCGTGGGTGCCTTCACCAAAAGCTTCCAGTCGGTGTTGTGGACCCTGCTCTACCGCAACCGCCGCCAAATGCCGGGCAGCGAGTTAGCCCCGGTGGGGATGATGCCGCCCGGTGGCGGGTCACCCTACGGCGCACCGCCGTATACCCCGGCAGGGGCACCTCCGGCCTATACCCCCCCGGCAGGCAGCCCGCCGCCCTACAATCCGGCAGGCAACCCGCCCCCGTACACGCCGCCTGCTGGTAGCCCGCCGCCGTATACGCCGCAAGCAGGCAGCCCGCCCTACAGCCCGCCGCCCTATAGCCCGCCTGCCGGGGGAGCACCGCCGTATACACCCCCGGCCTACAACCCGCTGCCGTCCCCGTCGCCTGCGGGCGCGGAAACGGATCGCTACGGGACCCCGCCACCGTACTCGCCACCGCCCTACTCGCCGCCGTATACGCCGGGCGAAACCCGCCCGATGGGGTCACCCCCCGCGATGCCGGGTGGCGAAACCGGGCCTGGCGGCTCGATGTCCGATCCCCGCGCGCGTGGGCCGGAAGGCGGCAACGAAACGTAAACAGCCGGGGGAGCGCTGCCCCGTGGGGATCGGCGCTCCCCTGGCCCGCTGGTTCCTCGCCTGTACTCGGAGGGACAAATGGCAATTGATTACAGCCGCTTTTTAGGCCACGGGTGGCAGGTCTTTTCGCGCAACCGGGTGTTGTGGCTGCTGGGCTTTGTCATGGCCCTGGCAACCACCGCCCTTGCCCCCTTTGCCCTGCTCGGCAATCTGATCCCGCTCACGGTCATGCGCGACGCGCGGAGCACGACCGGAACGGTCCCCGACTTCCCGACGCTCTGGGCGCAGTGGGGCGGAGTCCTGATCGGTGGGGTGCTGTTGATGGGCGTGGTAGGGCTGGTCGCCGGGTTCATCAGCGCCGGGGGCGAAGCCGCCCTGATCCACACCATCGATCAGATCGAGCGCACCCAACAAGCGCCCCGCCTGGGCGCGGCCTGGCGGCAGGGTACCCGCCGGATGGGATCGCTCTGGCTGTTGACCCTGCTGGTCGGCCTGGTCACCACCGGGTTGATCGGCGTGACACTCATCCCGGTGCTGATCGGCGTGTCCGGTCTGATCCAGCAGATCATCGCCAACCCGGACAATCCGCGCGTGATCAGCAACTTCTCGGTCAGCATGGGCTGTACCGCAGTGCTCTTCCTGCCGGTGCTCGTGGTGTCCGCCGTGCTGAACATGGTCCGCCAGTTCGCCGCCCAGGCGGTGGTGCTGGACAACGCGGGGGTGCTGGCCGCGCTGGGCACAGGCTGGCGGATGCTGCGGCAGAATATCGCCCCGGTGCTGGTCATCCTGTTTGCCACCTATGTGGCCGGGTACGTGGCCGGGTTCATCATCGCCCCGGCGAGCCTCGTGTTCCTCCTCCCGGTGATGGCGCTGGGTATGTCCCAGGCGGCAGGCGGCGGGGGGTCGGTCCTGCTCCCCCTGCTATTGGTAGTGGGCGGCGTGCTCTACTGGGTGTGCCTGGCTGCCGTGAGCGGGCTACTATCGGCCTTTACCACCGTCCTCTGGACGCTCCTCTATCGCCATCGCCGCGCCCTGCCAAACAGCGATCTGGCCCCGGTCGCCCTCACCCCCTATGGCGGCGTGCCCTACAACCTTGTCCCCACGGGTGCCGCCCCACCCCCACCCTACCCGCTGACCCCGCCCGGCCCGCCCCGAGCCGGCGGCTAGCACGCCGCGAACCGGACCGAGACGGGTCCCGAATAACGCCGCGATGCGCTTGACGCCCCTGCCGCCGCCCCGTATAATGGGCGCTGACACCCCAGCAGAGGAGCACCAAAAGCACACCGCATGACACACCCTTCTTCCCCTACCGATTCCCCGCGCCCCGTCACCTGTGGGGCACTGACCGCTGCCGACGCCAGGCAACGTATCTTGCTGCGCGGCTGGGTGCATCGCCGCCGCGATTTCAAAGGGCAGCGGCTTGGCCGGGTTGAGCACGGTCAACCCGGTGGCGTGGACCTCAATCGCCCCGGTCGCCATGTTGGGATTCGCCATGCCTTCGGGCCGGGGCTGGACCACGCCCTCTACCGCCACCACGAATTCGTTCCGCAGGTCGGCGGCAGTCGCGGCCACCTCGGCGTTCTCGGCGGGGTTGCACACCGCCTGGGTGATCCCCCA
>JBBSEL010000886.1:0-2725 GCA_038239755.1 Chloroflexia bacterium
AGCGCATCGCTGCGGTGCCCTGCGGGTCGGCAAAGTGGTAGCTGCCGTCGGGGGTCGGGCGCAGGAGATCGGAGATCGCGGCGAAGGGCGCGTCGGGGCGGTCTGCCCGTTCGATGATGAAGCCGACATGTTGCCATTCGCTGGCCGTGGTCCAGCTAAACTGGACGCTGCCGCCCTCCTGGGCGACCGCCTGCACGCGGCTGACTTCGATACCGGTCGGCCCGGTGACACACATCTTGGTCACCCAGCCGTCCATCTTGCCGCCCCGGTAGGTGGGATAGACCACTCCGGCGGTAGTGGGAAAGTAGGGTGCGCCTTCCGGCGGGCGGGGCGGGTTGGGGTGGTTGCCCGAAAGGGTCGAGCCGCTCAGGTAGGCGCAATTGCTGGCGTCCACCGAGATGCCACTGCCCCAGTCTTCTTCACGCCCTCCCAGGAAGGTGGAGTAGGTCAACCCGGCGCCGGTCGAGTCGATCACCGCCAGGAAGGCATCCATGTTCTCAATCGTGCCGCCGACCGCACCTCCGGCGAAGCTGCTGTAGCGGTCGGCAGTGGTGGGGAATTGGGGTCCGGCCAGACCGGTCAGGAAGACCGATCCCTGGCTGTTGACGGCGATGCCGTAGGCCGCTTCGCCCCAGAATTGGCCGGAGCTGCCCACCGCCGTGTTGCCGCCCAGGTAGCTCGCCCAGCTTAGCGAGGTGGCCCCGCTGTTGGCGGTGTTGTAGCGCGAAGCGAACGCATCGCCGTTGCCCGCATAGGCCGTCTGGTAGGCCCCGGCGGTGGTGGCGATCCCTTCGGTGCGCCCGGCTACATAGACGTTATCCGCGCCGTTAAGGGCCAGGTCGCGCACCTCGGTACGCCCGGCGGTGCCGATATAGGTGCCGTAGAGCAGGTCGCTGGCTCCGCCACCCGCCGGGTTCAGCTTCACCAGGAAGCCGTCGCGGGTGCCGTTGAAGGTCGTGTCGGCCCCGTTGGGCGTCGGGAAGTTGTTCGACGTGGTCCAGCCAGCGGCATAGATCCGCCCGGCGGCATCGACGGCGATCCCGCCGGTGTGGTAGAAGCTATCTTCGGGGTTGGAGCCGTTACCATATAGCTCGTCGCCGCTCTCGGCTTCCCCGGTGCTTCCGCCCAGATAGGTGCTGTAGAGCCGGGTGGTGGCGGTATTGTTCAGGCGGACGACGGTTGCATCGGTCGTGCCGCTCAGCGTAGTGCTATAGGCTCCGGCGGTGGTCGCAAAATCAGTGGACCGGGTCGCCCCATAAAGATACACATCGGGGCTGGCCCCGCTGCCCAGGGCGATACCATAGCCATAATCGTTGAGGGCACCACCGTAGAAGGTGGACCAATCGAGGTTGTTGCCTGCCGCGCTGAGGCGGGCGGCGACCATATCCGCCGCGTTGTTGCCGCGCCCAAACTGGCTGGGGTTGCCCTTGATCGGCTGGATGACGCCTGCCGTGGTCGGGAAGGTGTCATCGTTGGTCCAGCCGACAATGTAGGGACGGTCGCTGCTGTCCAGGACGATGTCCATGCCGTTGCCGTTCTCGCCGTTGCCGCTAGTGCTGTTGCGGGTCCCGCCCAGATAGCTGGAGTAGAGGATCGTGGTAGCGGTGGGATTGAACTTGGTGATGCTCAAGTTAAAGAAGTTGTGCATCGAACTGGGAAGCTGCGGCGGGCGGTTGACCAAGGGAAAGTCAATCGCGTCGGTGGCCCCGGCCACATAGACATTGCCGGTAGGGTCCACAGCGGTGGCGATCATCCAGTCGCCGCCGTGCTGCGGGCGGCTGGCGTCAATATCGCCACCCAGGTAGGTAGACCAGACCAGCGTGGCCGGGTCAATGACCAGCGGGCGGCTGGCATCGTAATGGCCCAGGGTGAACCCGACCGTGCCGTCGGCCCCCAGGGCGAACGCGCCCTGCACCGGCTCGCGTCCGCCAGCCCCGGTCTGGTAGATGACCGGCGCGCTCTGGCGGATCACCCCGGCGGCGGTGTGCATCAGCAGGTCGCCGCCGGCCAATTCCAGTTTATCCGCGCCCGCGATCTGCAAGCGAATCGCGCCGGGGTCGGCCCCCGCCGCGACGTTGAAATCATATTGCAGCGCGCCCCGCGTCCCATAATAGGCCAGGTCCACCCCTGGGTAGACGCCCGCATAAGTCACGCGCCCATAAGTGGGCACATCTTTGTGCCATTTGGCCGGGTCTTTGCCGATAAAATAGTTGCTCGTGCCCGCCAGTTCGTCACTCGCGGTGGCGATGCTGGGCTGGGCATCTTGCAGGTGATACCGCAGCACGGCGTATGCGGCCTCAGCATCCTGTCCGGTCTTGTAGACCAGGGTCGCTTCGGCATCGGTCAAAAAGGCGGTGTAGCCATTGGCGCGGGTCAGATAACGCACTGCCGCGTCTACCTGCCCATCGTTGCGCTCGAAGCTCAATCCCACCTGATTATAGGCGGCGGCCAGTTGCGCGGCTTGCGCGTCCGCACTCTCCGCCGGGGGCGCGGCAGGGTGCGCCTCCATAGGCCGCCCGACCCCAGGCGTGCTACTCAGCAACACCAGCAGTACGCCCGCCAACATCCAATGAATGAACCGTTGGAACAATGACATCAGTGATCTCCCTCTTCAGATCTATAAAAGAGAAGTTTTCCGCGAACGCCTGCGAAACCTAAGCGGCGGTCACAGCGCCGAGACTAATCGGCAGATACCGGATGCCGGATCTGCGAGACGCGCGGCCCT
>JBBSEL010000887.1:0-2722 GCA_038239755.1 Chloroflexia bacterium
CTTGACCGGCCATCCGGCGGTGGTGCTGCCCGACGGCTTCACCCCGCAGGGCACCCCGACCAGCCTCACCTTCACCGGGCGGCTCTACGACGAGGGGACCGTGCTGGCTGTCGCCCAGGCCTACCAAACGGCCACGGATTTCCACCGGCACTATCCGCCCGGCTTCACGGCAGGGGCACCCTTGCCGTCGCCGGCCCCCGAACCCGACGATAAAGAGGAGTATGATTGATGAAGATCGGCGTTGTTTTCCCGCAACTGGAGATCGGCGCGGACCCGTCCGTGATCCGCGACTATGCCCAGACCGCCGAGGAGGTGGGCTACACCCACCTGCTGGCCTACGACCATGTGCTGGGGGCCGAGCCGAGCAATCGCCCCGGCTGGCGCGGCTATACGGACAAGGACCTCTTTCACGAGCCGTTCGTCCTCTTCGGCTACCTGGCCGGGCTGACCCGGCAGCTAGAGCTGGTCACCGATGTGATCATCTTGCCCCAGCGGCAGACCGCGCTGGTCGCCAAGCAGGCGGTTGAGGTGGATGTGCTGAGCGGCGGGCGGTTGCGGCTGGGCATCGGGGTGGGCTGGAACCCGGTGGAATACGAGGCGTTGGGCGAGGATTTCCACAACCGGGGCAAGCGCAGCGAGGAGCAGATCACCCTCCTGCGCCGCCTGTTTAATGATCCGGTCCTCACCTTCGCGGGGCGCTGGCACACGGTGACGGAGGCGGGACTGAACCCCCTGCCGAGCCGCCCCATCCCGATCTGGATCGGCGGGAGTCCCGATGCGGTGCTGGCCCGCGTGGTGGCGATGGGCGACGGCTGGTTCCCGCAATTGCACCCCGAACCAGAAGGCCGGGCGGCGCTGGCGCAGCTCCACGCGCTGGCCGAAGCTGCCGGGCGAGATCCGGCGACCATCGGTATCGAGGCGCGGGTGACCTTCACCGGGGCCAACGAGGCGGAACTGGTCACCCTGGCGCGGGCCTGGCGCGACATTGGCGCGACCCACCTGGGCGTCAACACGATGGGGGCCGGGTTGCTCGACCCCGCCGCCCACATCGCCGCCATCCGCCGCATCAAGCAGGCATTGGACGATTTGTAGGGGATGGGGGATGAGGGATGGTAATAACCGCGTGCTCATACCAACCCCCATCCCCCAACCCTAACCTTCGCGGAACAGGAAGCGGGTCGGCGTGATGCGGATCGGCTGGTTGTAGTCCTTCGCCATCGACTCGATCGTCCACTTGTACTCATCGAGCTGGGACTGGTATTTGGCCCCGTAGGCCGCGCTCATCGTTTCCAGCGAGCTTTGGGTCAGCACCTCGGCGGTGCCTTCGAACACGACCACGTCGTTGCCCTTGTTGGTGTCGTCCAGGGCCAGCACGACGTTGGCGTTGGCGCGCAGGTTCTTGATCTTCTGGTCGGGGCGGCTGAAAATCAGCACCGTCCCCTCGTCCCACAGGAACCAGACCGGGACGCTGTGGGGGCGGCCATCGGGGCGGACGCTGGTGAGCCAGATGATTGGGTCATGGGCCAGGCGCTCCAGAATGTGGGCATCTTTGGGCTGGCCGGGGTCAAGGGTCGCGGGGTTTGCGGGCATCAGGGTTCTCCTCTATAAAATACGATTGCCGTCTGCCCTACTGTAGCACGGTTGGACGGCACGTTTTGTGGCGTCTATTACACTGCCCCCTGAATACATCTAGTGGCGGAGGCCGTTGGGTTCTGGCGGTCTCTTTCCAGAGCCATAGCCTACAGGCATACGCCTTATCATGGCGGGATCGCAGTTCCCCCATATTCCCCCTGGCACGCTCGTGTGGTAGAATGGACACATGAGCAGCAGCAGCGACGATCTGCGCAACCCTAATCCCACCGTCCAGCAACTGCTGGAGCTACACGAGGCGGCCCTGGCGATCAGCGGGGAATTGGACCTCAGCCGCCTCTTGCAGCGCATTGTCGAGGTGGCGCGGCAGGTGACGCGGTCGCGCTATGCCGCGCTGGGCATCGTTGGGGAAGATGGCCTGATCGAGCAATTCCTGACCAGCGGGCTGAGCGACACCGAACGCGAATCGATTGGCGACTTGCCACGGGGCCACGGCCTGCTGGGTTTGCTGATCAAAGAGGGCCGCCCGATCCGCATCGCCAGCATCGGCGACGACCCGCAGAGTGTGGGCTTCCCGGCGAATCACCCGATCATGGTCATGCTGCTGGGGATGCCGGTCATCTATCGGGGACAGATCATCGGCGACCTCTACCTGACCGACAACGAGACCGGCGAAATGTGGAGCGACGCGGATGAATGGTTGACCTCGCTGCTCGCCAACCATGCTGCCGTCGCCATCGGCAACGCCCATCTCTACCAGGTGTTGGAGCGGGAGCGGATGCAGGCCGAGGCCGAGCGCCAGCGGCTCCAGGTGTTGCTGGAAAACCTGCCCGAAGGGGTGGTGGTCTGCGATGCCGCCGGGGTGGTGACGCTGCTTAACCCGGTGGCGCGCCAACTTTTTGGTTGGGAGCTAGGCCACCACGTGACCTCCCGTCCCTCTCCTGTCCAACACTCCGACGGCACCGACTATGCCGCAGCCGACATGCCCCTCCAGACCACGTTGCGCGACGGCGCGCGTATCCGGGGGCAACACCTGGTCATGCCCGGTCCTGATCCGGCGCAGCCCCGCGACATCTTTGCCAGCACCGCGCCGCTGCACGATGCCGAAGGACGGCTCACCGGGGCCGTCGGC
>JBBSEL010000888.1:0-2719 GCA_038239755.1 Chloroflexia bacterium
CGCGCAGGATCTGCTCGTAGAGCCGGGTGGTTTCGGGGGCGGGTTCGACTTCGAGTTCTTGCTCCAATGCTTTACGGACCTGCCCATACCGGCGCAACGCCTCCACCCGCCGCCCGGTCTGGGCCAGCAGGCGCATCAACCGGGCCTGGAGATCTTCGCGGCAGAGATCGTGCGCCCCGGCCTGCCGCAAGACCGCGACCGCCGCCTCCAGGTGCCCGGCCTGCTCGTGGATCCCAGCCAGCCCGCCGGCGAGTTGGAACCACAGTTCGCGCAGGCTGTCGCGGCGGGCGGTGGCCCAATCATCATACAGGTCGCCCGGCAGGTAGTCGCCGCCGTAAAGGGCCAATGCTTCCTGGTAGGGCGTAGGGTCCGCCCCCTCGGCCAGGGCACGCCGCGCTTGGCGCTCGAACGCCTCGGCGTCGCACCAGTAGTCGCTGGCCGGGTTGATCCAGATGTGGTAGCGGTCGGCTCCGATCAGGTCGGGGGCGGGGCTGAGGATGTGGCGGAGGATGGTCAGGCTGCTACGCAGGCTATCGGAGGCGGCTTCGGGGCCAGCTTCGGGCCAGAACAGGGCCATCGCTTGCTCGCGGGCGAGGCGGCGGTCGTGCTGGGTGATCAGGCACTTGAACAGGCGCAAGACCTTGCGCCGCGCCCACTCTTCTTCTGGGCGGCGCTCGTCGCCCAGCCGGACCTCGAAGCGGCCCAGCGTCAGGACCACGATGGCGTGGTCCTGCCCACTTTGCACTATCTCCGGGCGATCCACGGCCCCGGGATAGTTGGGTTCTGATGCGGTCATATCGAGCATCGGCCCCCCGTTCGCTCGGCCTCTGTTGAGCTATCCTTGCTCATTACCGCAGACAGTGGAGTGGGTCGTATTATAGTGACGGATGTGGTGTGTTTATTGTAGCACATCTGTGCCTGTACGTAAAGTAGGAGACCGCCCCGAACAAGGTGGTCTCAACGTTCGGCAACGGTCGCACCCTGAGATCCGGTCATAACGTGGCGTACGGCTGTAGGATATGGGTATGACCGGATCTTTGAGCTGGTCCGCTCAGGACGCGAATGGTGGCTGCGCTACAGTCAGCGTGGCCCCGTCCCTGATGGCGTGGTTCTTGCCTTGGAAAGCATGATCCAAGCAGACGAACAGAACAGAGGGCCGCGCTTTTTAATGGACCTGGCGTGGGGGTATTTTGATCGGGGATGCGGGCTGGGAAAATCACGGAAATGTAACAAGCCTGGGCTACAATACCGGCATCGGACCGGACTGCTGTTGCGAGTTGGGAGGCAGTCCGCCGCTGTACCGAATGCCGGGCCAGGCAGCCCTGCGGGCGGCCCGCACCAGTACGACCGGCACGCTGGCGTGCAATCCATCCGGGGTCGTATTGGGTACATCTATCAGAGCGCGCGTGCTTTCCGCTGCACGCGCTGGGGTGGACTTTCGACTGCCAGAGTCCGTTCCAGCAGGCCGGAGCGCCGCTTCTTGTGGGGAGAGTCGGCGTGCAGGTGGATGCGGATTAGTACCCCCAAGGAACAAAGGAGTCAGCACATGAAAGTTGCGCGAATCCTTAACACGCTTATGGCTCTCGTGGTCGTGCTCGGGGTGGTCAGCCTCAGTGGCTGGCGGGCGACCGCCTCCAGCCACCGCGAAGCGCCGCTGATCAGTCAGGACCCAGTGGCAGATAACCTGGACCTGTATGCGTTCGTCAGTCCGGATAAGCCGGACACCGTGTCGCTGCTTGCTACCTTCATCCCGTTTGAGAACCCGGCGGGCGGCCCCAACTTCTACCGCTTTGGTGACGATGTGCTTTATACCATCTATGTGGATAACAACGGCGATGCCAAGCCCGACATCACCTACAACTTCCAGTTCACCACGAAGATCATGAACCCCAACACATTCCTCTACAACACGGGTCCGATCAAGTCGCTGGACGATGCGAACTGGAACCTGCGCCAATCCTACACCGTGACCCGGATCGACAAGAACGGCACGACCGTCCTGGGATCCGACCTGATGTCGCCGCCGAACAACGTCGGCCAGCACTCCACCCCCAACTACGACGCGCTGATGATGGCGGGCGTACATGACCTGTCCGACGGCAGCAAGGTCTTTGCCGGGCAGAGCGACGACCCCTTCTGGGTGGATGTCGGCGCGATCTTCGACCTGCTGAGCATCCGCAAGCTGCCGGGCAACGCCGGGGGCGGCATTGATGTGCTTTACAAAGAGAACGCGCACACCATCGCCCTTCAGGTGCCGATCAGCAAGCTGACCTCGACGGGCGCGGCCCCGTCGGACCCTGCGGCGGATGGCGCGATCATCGGCGTGTGGTCCACCACCAGCCGCCGCGCCACCACCGTCCTCAACGGCGGCGGCAAGGCCGCCAGCGGCACCGGCGACTGGGTCCAGGTATCGCGCCTGGGTGCCCCGCTGGTCAACGAAGTCGTGGTGCCTTTGGGGGCCAAAGACCTCTGGAACAACAGCAAGCCGCAGGATGATGCCCAGTTCCTCGCCGGGGTGACCGACCCGGAACTGCCCAAGCTGTTCAAACTGCTGTTTAACATCGACTCGCCGCCCGCCCCGCGCAACGATCTGGTCGCGGTCTTCCTCACCGGGGTGGCCGGCCTGACCAAGCCCGCCAACGTGGTGCCCTCGGAAGAGTTGCGGCTGAACGTGGCCGTCAAGCCCACCGCGCAGGCGGGGCTGGGCAACCGCTTCGGC
>JBBSEL010000889.1:0-2719 GCA_038239755.1 Chloroflexia bacterium
CCATCGCCCCGTTAATCTTCCTCAGCCCCATCGCTCCGCTCAACAACCCGGCGATCGGCATCCCCCTGGCCTTCCTTGTGCCGGTGCTGGTGGCGGGCGTCTTTGGCCTGTTCAACGGCAGCCTGGTCGCCTTCTTCCGCATCCAGCCGATTATTGCCACGCTGGTGCTGTTCATCGCCGGGCGGGGCATTGCCCAGGTGATGACCAACGGCCAATTGCAGCCGTTCAAGAACGCGGGCTTCCAGTATATCGGCCTGGGGCGACCGTTCGGCATTCCCTTTCAGGTTATCCTCATGCTGGTCATCGTCGTCCTGGCGGCTTGGCTGCTGCGGGCCACCACCTTTGGGCGCTATATCCTGGCGGTGGGCGGGAACGAGGCGGCGGCGCGGCTGACCGGGGTGCCGGTGAACCGGGTGAAGCTGATCGTCTACGGCATCAGCGGGCTGCTGTCGGGCATCGCCGCCCTGATCGTCATCTCGCTCAACTCGTCGTCGGACGCGAACAAGGTCGGCCTCAACATCGAACTGGACGCGATTGCTGCCGTGGCTGTGGGCGGCACGCCCCTCACCGGGGGCCGCGCCACCATCGTCGGCACCCTAATCGGGGCGCTGATTATGCAAATGATCCGCTATACCCTGCTGTCGCATGACGTGCCCGACGCCGCCGCGCTGGTCGTCAAAGCGGCGATTATTATACTGGCCGTCTACATCCAACGACCACGCCTAGCCTGATCCCCCGCCGAGAGGAGCCACCGATGGCTACTGTGCCCATGAACCCGCCGCGCCGCGCCTGGACCGTGGCCCGCGCCGCCAGCCTGCTCCAGCGCCAGGGGGTGTTGATCGCCCTCATCTTGCTGATCCTCTTCGGTGCGCTGCGTTACGATAATTTCTTGTCCGCCTACAACATCTCCAGCGTGTTGCGCTATAATTCGATGTTCGGGCTGATCGCGCTGGGCATGACTTTCGTGATCATGACCGGGGGGATCGATCTGTCGGTGGGGGCGGTGGCTGCCTTCGCCAGTGTGCTGGCCGCGCTGGCGAGTGGCTATGGTCCGGTCTGGGGGGTGGTGGTGCCCCTCGTGGCGGGGCTGCTGATCGGCGCGCTGAACGGGCTGATTATCGCCCGGCTCCATATCCTGCCCTTCATCACCACCCTGGCGATGTTGCTGGCGGCGCGCGGCCTGGCCCTGATCTTCGCCAATAACACAGCGGTCTCGGTGAACTACGGCAACGGCTTCACCTGGCTGGGGCAGGGCGATCTACTGGGGGTGCCGGTGCCCGCGATCATCCTGGCCGTGGCCTATATCGTGGGGGTGCTGGCCCTGAACTACACCCGCTTTGGGCGGCACGTCCTCGCCATCGGCGGCAACGAAGAGGCGGCCCGGCTGATGGGCCTGCCGGTCGAAAAGACCAAGATCGTCGTCTACACCCTCAGTGGGGGCCTCGCCGCGCTGGCCGGGATCATCCTGGCCGCCCAGTTTAACGCCGGGCAACCCACCGAGGGTGTGGGCTGGGAACTGTCGGCCATCGCCGCCGTGGTTGTCGGCGGCACGCTGCTCACCGGCGGGCTAGGATCGGTCGGGGCGACGCTGATCGGGGTGTTGTTGCTCGGGCTGATTTTCAACATTCTGAACTTCGAGAATGGCCGGGGGGTGGTCAGCCTGAGCGCCTACTGGCAATCGGTCATTCGCGGGGCCTTCCTGCTGATCGTCGTCTTGCTGCAAAACCGCCTCTTGCGGCGGAGCGCGGGGCAACAACTCCAGGGGTCGAGCAACAGCGGCGCGGGGATGTCGGAGCCGGGCGCGACCGCTGCCGAGGAGGCCACGAGCTAGGGCCACGGTGGCCCGGTAGAGGAGAACGCTGATGACGGCCAATTGCCCTGAATGCGACGCAACCATAAGCCTGAGTGCCGATGCGGTGGAAGGCGAGATCATCGTCTGTCCCGACTGTGCCGCAGAACTGGAAGTTGTTTCGCTCAATCCTGGCACACTCGAACTTGCACCAGAAACAGCGGAAGATTGGGGAGAGTAGACGCTGCCGCCCAGACCGGACGGGAGCGACCTGTGCGGAGGGCACGCGCTTTGGGGGCGGCTTGCCTGCTGATCGGGCTGGGGGTGCTGGCGGCCTGTAGCCCCACCGGCGCGGACTCTACCCCCGGCGCGGCCCCCAGCCCCACGGCGGTGTTCACCCCCTATGCGATCCGGCCCACCGAAGGCCCGTTTGCCGGGTACCTGGCCCCCGATTTCACCCTGCCCGATACGGCGGGCAGCCCGGTCAGCCTGCACAGCTACCGGGGGCACCCGGTCTGGATCAACCTCTGGGCGACGTGGTGCGGCCCCTGCCAGACCGAAATGCCCGAAATGCAAACGCGCTACACCCGCTACCAGAGCGCGGGCCTGGTCACCCTCGGCGTGGACGTGCAGGAGGATGCGGGGCGCGTGACCGCGTTTGTGACCAAAGGCGGCTTCACCTGGCAATTCTTGCTTGATCACGATGGGCAAGTCGCCCGCCACTATTACCTGACCGGCCTGCCCATGCATGTGTTCGTGGACCGCACCGGGGGCATCCAGATGATCGGGGCCGGGGGCCTGACCGCCGCCGCGATGGACGAGGGCTTGCGGCGGATCATGCCCCCCTGACGAGGGGTCGGGGGCGGGGGTTGGGGGTCAGAGATCAGGGATCAGCGAATTGCAGGGCTGTTGCATCCTCAGTCGGTGCTA
>JBBSEL010000890.1:0-2718 GCA_038239755.1 Chloroflexia bacterium
CTGGCCGGGTTGCCCATCGACCGGGTGGTGCTGATCACCAGCCAGCGGGGCGAGATGCTGCTGGACTATGTAAAGGCGCACTATCCCTATGACGCGGTGATGGTGGAGCAGAAGGTTGCCAACGGCCAATCGCCCGCCGTGGCCCTGACCGAGCCGTACATCACCCCCGGCAGCGATGTGTTTGTCATCTTCTCCGACACCCTGTTCGTGGCCGATTTCAATGTGCTGCTCCACCTGGACGACGCCGACGGGGCGGGCTTCGTCAAAGAGGTGCCCGATCCCAGCCGCTTCGGCATCGCCGTGCCCGATGCTGACGGCTACATCCGTCGCATGGTCGAGAAGCCGCAAAACCCGGAGTCGAACCTGGCGGTGGTCGGCCTCTATTATTTCAAAGACTCGCGCCAGCTTTTCGGGGCGATCCAGGAGCAGATCGAGCGCAACATCACGCTGAAGAACGAGTATTTCCTGGCCGACGCGATCCAGATCATGGTCGAGCATGGGGCGAAGCTGCGCGTCTTCCCGGTGATGGTCTGGGAGGATACCGGGACCATCGCGGCCACGCTGCACACCAACCGCTATTTCCTGCGCCACCTGGCCGAGGGGCAAGACCCCACGCCCTATCTCCAGGGTAGCAGCCTGATCGTGCCGCCGGTCTATATCGACCCCAGTGCCACGCTGGAGCGGTCGGTGGTCGGCCCCTACGCCAGCATCAGCGCCGATGTGACGATCAGCGACTCGGTAGTGCGCGACAGCATCCTCGACAACAAGGCCCAGGTCCACCGCGCCACCCTCACCAATTCGATCATCGGCGAACGGGCGCGGGTGGACGGCGGCTTCACCGCGCTCAACGTCGGCGACGATTCGACCCTGACCCTCGGCGGCCTGACCGGCGAGATTGACGAGACGTTTAAGTAGGGGTCAGTGATCAGTGGTCAGTGGTCAGTAGATCGAGGTTTAACAAAGTGGATCTGCTTACCTAACCACCAACCACCAACCACCAACCACCAACCACCAACCACTGACCACTGACTATGGACTGGCTCGAACTCGCAGTACAAGTAGATCCCGAAGCCGTGGAGGCCGTGACGGAGCTATTCGCTCAGTACGGCTACAACCAGGGCGTGGTCGTGGAAGAGGCCGTCGTACCGGAGCCGGACGAGGACTACACGGTGGACCCCACCGCGCCGGTCAGCGTGCGGACCTATCTGGTGGACGAACCCGCCGCCGAGGAGGCCCGGCAGCGCATCGCCGAGGGGCTGTGGTACTTGGGGCGAATGCGCACGGTGGGGCCGCTGGTGGTGACCCCGGTGCGCGAGGAAGAATGGGCCAACGCCTGGAAAAGCCACTACCAAACCCAGCGCATCGGCCAGCGCCTGACGGTGAAACCTTCCTGGCTGGAATATACCCCCGCCTCGGAAGAACTGATCATCGAACTGGACCCCGGCATGGCCTTCGGCACCGGCCTCCACCCCACCACCCGGCTCTGTATGCGTGCGCTGGAAGATTATGTCAAGCCAGAAATGCGGCGCATCCTCGACCTGGGCACCGGGTCGGCCATTCTCGCCATCGGGGCGGCGCAACTGGGCGATCCGGCCCTTCATGTCTGGGCGCTGGACGTGGACTCGGTGGCGGTGACGGTGGCGGCGGAGAATGTGGATCGCAACGGCCTGAGCGACCGGATCACGGTCGAAGCCGGGTCGCTGGAAGTGGGGGTGCCCCCACCCCGGCGCTACGACCTGATCGTCGCCAACATCCTGGCCCGCGTGATCATCGCCCTGGCCCCGGCGCTCTATGACGCGCTGGAACCGGGCGGCGTCCTCCTCGCCTCGGGCATCATCGGCGAACGGGGCGACGAGGTGGATGCCGCGCTCCTGGCCGCCGGGCTGCGCCTGTTGGAACGCCGCGAAGAGGGCGATTGGCTGGCGATTATCCGCATGAGGGATGAGGCATGAGGAATGAGCTAGCGTCTCGTTCTCATTCCTCGTGCCTCATCCCTCATTCCTGAGCCGTGCAACGGTTTTTCGTCTCCCCTGACATCGACCTGACGCCTGGTGCGGCGGTAGATTTGCCGCTGGACTTGGTTCACCAGGCGGGCGTGGTGCTGCGCCTGCGGCCCGGCGACCGGGTGATCCTGCTGGACGGTGCGGGCCGCGAGGCCGAGGTGGTGCTGACCACCTTCAGCCGCAAGCAAGTCAGCGGCGAGGTGGTGACCTGCCGCCCCGCCCCGCCGCCGCCCCACCCGCACGTCACCCTCTATCAGGCGGTGCTCAAAGGGGAACGCTTCGCCTGGGTGTTGCAGAAGGCGACCGAATTGGGCGTGGCAGCGATTGTGCCGGTGGTGAGCGAGCGGACGGTGGTACCCTTCGCCGAGGCGAACGAGCCGGACAAAGCAGCCCGCTGGGGGCGGATCATCCGTGAGGCAGCAGAACAGAGCCGCCGGGGTACCCTGCCCGTACTCTATCCCCCGATCCGCTGGTCGGACGCCTGCACGGCGATGGCCGGGGCCGAGGCCGCGCTGCTCCCCTGGGAAGAGGCGACCACCCCCCTCGCCGCCGCCCTGGCCCAGGCCCACGCTGCCCGCCACGTCGCCATCGCCATCGGCCCGGAAGGCGGCTTCAGCCCCGCCGAGATGGTCATCGCCCGCGCGGCGGGCCTCACCCCAATCAGCCTCGGCCCCCGCATCCTGCGCGCCGAAACCGCCGCCCTGGCGGTCTGCGC
>JBBSEL010000891.1:0-2714 GCA_038239755.1 Chloroflexia bacterium
CGGCTTGCCGATGCGGCTCTTGCCGCCGCGTGCCCGGCCCGGTCGCGTGCCGGTGCGGGGCAACATCGGCCAATTTGTTGATTTGAGGAGTTGAACTGTGCTTTCTACGAAAACAACCGACCCGGCGGTCATTGATCCGCCCACGTCTTCACTCACATCCCCCGCCCGGCGACCGTCGCGCCGCCGCTGGCTGCTACTGTTGCTGCTGATCCCGGTACTGGCGGTGGTCGGGTTTGTTGGCTGGGCGGCGGGAGCTGCCGCCCCGCTGGCGGAGGCGCAGGCCGCGATGCAATCAGATGCCCAGGTGGCGGTGACGACCAACCCCTGGTTGGTCTTCCAGCCGGTAGGCGCGACGGCGCAAACGGGGCTGATCCTCTACCCCGGCGCGAAGGTGGCCCCGGCAGCCTATGCCCCCGCCGCTCACCAGTTCGCCGCCGCCGGGTATCTGGTCATCATTGTGCCGATGCCGCTCAACCTCGCCATCTTCGACGCCGACCGGGCGACGGCAGTTATCGCCACCTACCTCCAGGTGCGGCATTGGGCTATCGGCGGGCATTCGCTGGGCGGCGCAATGGCCGCGCAGTTTGCCTATGCTCACCCCGCCGCCGTGCAGGGGTTAGTGCTCTGGGCTGCTTACCCGCCGGATGGCGGCAGCATGGCCGACCGGCCCCTGGCGGTGGTTTCCATTTCGGGCACCCAGGATGGGCTGGCGATCCCGGCGAAAATCGCCGCCAGCCGCCCGTTGCTGCCGCCCACTACTACCTGGGTGCCTATCGCCGGGGGCAACCACGCCCAATTCGGCTGGTATGGCCCGCAGGACGGCGACGGCGTGGCGACGATCAGCCGTGAGGCTCAGCAGGCGCAGGTGGTCTCGGCCACTTTGCAGTTGTTGCAAGGGTTGAAGTAATATCGCCCGCCCCAGGGTTTTTATCGCTAAAAATCATTGAACAAACCTATTGACTTCTTTGGATTTTTGGTTATAATATTTAATGAGCGTTATATAAATAAGGAGAGACAATGCCGCAATCTGCTGCCCGCCGGGGACCGGGTCGCCCGCTTGCCAGCAAGGCGGGCGATGACACCACCCGCACCCTGATCCTGGAACACGCCCAACGGCTGTTTCAGGATCAGGGCTACCGTGCCGTGACGATGAGCGACATCGCGGCGGCGGTCGGCGTGACCAGCCCGACCCTCTACTATCATTTCGCCCGCAAAGAGGCGCTCTATACCGAGATGGTCCTGGCCCTGATGCAGCGCATCGGGGAGGCGGTTGCCCAGATCATGCTGAGCTATTCCGCCCTGACCGACCGCCTCTATATGCTGGCCTACCGGCGGCTGTTCTATGCGGCGCGCCCCGGCTATATGGACACGATGATGCGCGATGTGGCCGTCCACCTCAGCGCGGCGGAACAGGCGCGGGTGGATGCCGCGTTCCAGCAGCACATGATGCAACCTTTGCAGGCGGTCATGCGCGCCGGGATCACGGCGGGCACATTGCGGGCCGAGGACCCGGTGTTGCTGGCCCAGGTCTGGTTCCTATTGCTCGATGCCTTTGTCGGGCGCACCGAACCCGGCAACCCGAACGGGAGCCAGGACGCGCTGGCTCGGCAGTTTATCCGACTCTTTTTAGAGGGGGCCGGGGTTCCCCACCCGCCTGCCGCCGCTCACTCAGCAGGCCCCAATGTTGAATAAAACGATGGAGGAGGTTCTTATCCGTGAGTTCTGAACAGTCTAAAGGGCGCGATAGCGCCGGGCCACCCGCTAGCGGGCCACCGGGCGGCAGGCCGTCGATGCAAAACGTATTTGCCCCGACCACCGACGACCCGACCTATAAATGGAAGGTGCTGGCTTCGGTCGTCTTCGGCCTCTTTGTGGTCATTCTTGATACCACCGTGGTCAATGTGGCGTTGAAGACGCTGCAACAGCAGTACAACGTCTCGACCAACGAAGTGCAGTGGGTGATCAGTCTCTATACACTGGCGCTGGGCATCGCCACGCCGTTGTCCGGCTTCCTGGGCGAGAAGTTCGGGATCAAGAAAATTTATGTGGGTGCCCTGGCGCTCTTTGTGATCGGCTCGGTCCTCTGCGGGGTGGCGATCATGGAAAGCACCAACCTGACTTTCCTCATCGCGGCGCGGGCGATCCAGGGGATCGGCGGTGGCCTGGGGCTGCCGCTGGGCACGGCGATGTTGTTTGGCGCGTTCCCGCCGAAGGAGCGGGGCGTGGCGCTCGGCATCTTCGGTATCGCGCTCGTCTTCGCCCCGGCCAGCGGGCCGCTACTGGGCGGCTGGCTGGTTGACCACAACCTGCTCTCGTGGATTTTCTTCGTCAATCTGCCGATCGGTCTCATCGGCATCGCCCTGGCCTCGGCTTTCCTCCGCGACCGCAAGAGCGACCGCCCGCTGAAGGCCGATTACCTGGGCATCCTGCTCTCCACGATCGGCTTTGGCTCGATCCTCTACGGCGCGTCTATCGCCGGGCAACAGGGCGGCGGCGGCTGGACCGACCCGCAAACCCTGACCGCTTTCGCGATCGGCGCGGTGGCCCTGGTGCTCTTTGTGCTGGCCGAATTGCGCAACAAAGAGCCGCTGCTCGATCTGCGCCTGTTTAAGATCCGCACCTTCACCGTCGCCAACATCGTCGGTTGGGTCGGCATCATCGCTCTGTTCGGGGCCGAGTTCCTCCTGCCGATTTACGTTCAGATCCTGCGCGGC
>JBBSEL010000892.1:0-2706 GCA_038239755.1 Chloroflexia bacterium
AGCAGGGCGGCGACGCAGAGCGTGTCAAAGGCGATGAATAACCCCCCCAGGAACGAGCCGGTGACCGCAACTCCCAGGCCGACGGCGGCGATCCCGATGATGATCAATCCGGCCTGCCAGCGCCGTTGCGTGGGGGGTTGGGCCTGATAGGCCGTCGCGGCGGCGGCCCAGCCGTAGCGGGTGTTGAGCGCGCCGGGCAAGAGGATCAGGTAGACTAAGGCCCCGCCTGAGGCGACGAGAAAGCCCAAGCCGCACAGTGCGTCCTCGTTCCTGATCAGTCCGGCGGCGCTGAGGCTCATCCCGACCACCGCCGTGGCGAACCCCAGCCACAGCGTGCGCCGCCGGGGGCCGCTGGTGCCGCGGATGCCGTAAGGGAAGAGCATCGCCACGGCACTGATGAGGCTCGCCATGAACAGCGCCCCGCTGACCGGATGATCCACGCCGAGCGCCAGCACGGACCCGCCGAAGCCCAGCAGGCCAAGGAAAGCCAGGATCATCAACGCCACCGACACGCCGTCGGCGCGGTCATACTCCAGCACTTCGCGGCCCAGCGGATCGAACTGGAGGAGGGTGTTGAAGACCGGGTCCATGATCCGCCGCCAGGTGCTGCCCAGGACAAATAGGGCGATCATGCCGAAGACAATCGCGATCCAGGCATCAAAAATCGCCCCGCCCTTGCCGCTGTCCGCGTTGGGGTCAAAAATCGCACCGAGCAGGGGCGGGGTGAAAAAGAGCAGCACCGCCCCGACCCCCAGAAGGCGACTCCAGCGGGTGCTGCCGCTGCGCAGGGTGAGGATGAGCAGCAGGCCGTAGACCCGGTGACGGGCGCGCAGGGCCACGGCGAGATTCTCGCGGGCGCTGCGGTTGTTGGGGTCCAGGCGCAGCGCCTCGCGGAACGACTCAAAGGCGGCGCTGCCGTGGCCGTGCATCAGCTCTAGCTCGCCCAGGGCCTGGTGGGCGGCTCCCAGGCGCGGGTTGAGCCGCAACGCTTCGCGGTAGGCAGCCTCGGCGGCGGCGAACCGATCCAGGCGGCGCAGGCTCGCGCCGCGCACTTCGTGGATCGAGGCGCGGGTGGGGGCCAGGACCAGGGCACGGTCGGTGACGGTGAGGGCTTCGGCGTAGCGCCGGGTGGCGTTGAGGAAGCGGGCGTAGTTGGTCAGGTGGAGGGCGCGGTCGGGGTCAAATGCGCAGGCCAGCAGCGCCTGGAACGCGGTGTCGGCCTCGCGCAGCCGCGCCCGGCTCCAAAGGGTGCAGGCCAGGGCGTTGTGCGCCTGGACCAGGTGGGGGTCGGCGGCCAGGGCGGCGCGGGCGGCCTGCTCGGCTTCCGGCAGCCGCCCCTGTTCGCGCAGTATCCAGGCTCCGCAGGCGTGGGCCTCCGCCGAGTTGGGATCTTGTTCCAGCGCCCGCTGCACCTCCTGCAAGGCCAGTTCCTGGCGTTCCAGGCGCGATAGTTCGTAGGCGCGGGTGATATGCTCGGTGGCGGTGGGCATGGGGGAGCGGCTTACCCGGCAGTGTTCTGGCGGAGGAACGTGGCAATCTGCTCCTTGTCGGCCTGGCTCTGCGCGACGGCCAGGACGAGGTCGGTCAATTCGTCTTTCCCTGCAACAAGCTTGATACCGTTGAGGTTCAGAAACAAGATCATCGTCGCCAAGCCAGCCCGCTTGTTACCGTCTACAAACGGATGGTTCTTGGTGATGGGGAACAAATAGGCCGCCGCCATCATAAAGAGGTCTTCGTGGAGAAACTCGCCACCGAATTGTGCCTGCGGCATCGCCAGGGCAGAATCTAGCAGCCCCAGATCGCGCACGCCCAGGCTACCCCCGTAGCGCGCAATCTGGGGCTGCTGAAGGTCTAACACTTCTTGCAACGTCAGGAAGGTGGGTTCCATCTTCTACTCGGCCAGCCGTTGGAACACTTCGCTATATTGCTTGTCCATTTCCGCAATGGATGTCGCAATCGCCGCGCGGCGCTCCTCATCCTGAATGGGGCTGATGATCAGCATTTCCCCTCTAGTGGTGATGTTGAGCGAGGTGCCAGGGGTAATGGTGATATGCAGTTGCTCAAGCAGGAGCCTGTCGAGAATTAAGGCCAGACCATCGCCTTGCTGAACCACTTTCACTAGCATTGCAATTCTCCTTTTTAGTACCGCAACAACTCAGCCAGTGCCGCCTGGACTTTCGCTAGCGCGCGATGATAATCTTCTCGTTGCGCTGGATGGCGCGGGTGGCGGCGTGGCCAGTGCCGCTCTATCACGGGCGAATGGTCGAATGGTACCGCACCTGACCCAGCAGGGCCGGACTGCCCCCTTCGCAGTGCTGCTCGAAGTTGGCCGCAAACTTGCTGAGTTTGCCGGAGTCCATCACCAGTTCCAGTACCTCGTAAGTGCCGGTCAATTCATTGCAGCCCCGACCATTGCCACTGATATCGAGTCCCGGACGCTTTGGCGACTGGAAAGGGAAGCGTTCGGCCCGGTCATAGATGCCCACCACCAACAGCTGAGCCTGTGGAGGGGCGAACGTGACCCCCCAATCTGTCGTGCCTCCGACGCTAAAGCTGAGTGGTGTACCCGGTTGGCTCAGGTAGTTAGCGCTGATTGGAGCGTTGGCCGGCGTATCAATCCAAATGCGACCCCCGCCGATATAGTCGCCCGACTCACTGCTCATGCACAGGTAAGTATTCTGCCCGGCCAACTGGGATGCCTGTGCG
>JBBSEL010000893.1:0-2698 GCA_038239755.1 Chloroflexia bacterium
AGTCGTTGCGCCCGGCGTCGCCGCGCATCCTGACCCGTATCGCCTGCATGGCCCTGGGTTACCAGATCGCCGGGGTCGCCTTCAACCTCGGCCTAGGGTCCGACTCGCCCGGCGTGGTGGCGGTGATCGGCTCGCTCGCCAGCCCGGTCACGGTGCTACTGGCCTTCGTTTTCTTCCGCGAACGCCTGACCCGGATCCAATGGGCCGGGGTGGGCCTGATCTTCGTCGCCCTGCTGCTGATCGCCTGGCCGGAGTAGGGACGTTTGAACCACGAAGGCACGAAGGGGACGAAATAGGCGAAGCGACGGGGACGAAAACACGAATTTGATCAATGTCTAAACGTTGTCTATACTGATGAGAAGAAACAACATCGTGGGAGGCGCAAATAAGATGCCCGAACTACCCACTTTTGCCACGGAACAAGAGGATGCTGACTGGTTTGCCACGCACGACACCGCTCCATATATGGATGGATTAGAGGAAGTGCTGGAGCCAATCACGGTGGTTCGGTCACGCCCGACGAAAACGACTGTTGGCCTGCGCCTTCGCAGTGATAGCGATAATACGGAGATGTCATCCTGAGCGCAGCGAAGGATCTTCTTGGTGGTCGGCGGTGCTGAGGCCACGATCCCGATCTTCGCTGACGATCTAGTAGCCCCAAGAAGATCCTTCGCTGCGCTCAGGATGACCCCTTCTGTGCCTCCACATCTACGGGTTCTACTAGCTTATTTCGCGTGTAATTTCGGTAGCGGCCTAACGAAAAGGGATCGGCATGAGCCGATCCCTTTTCGCGTCCTTCGTCTATTTCGTTTCGCCTATTTCGTGCGCTTCGTGCCTTCGTGGTTCAAAGCCCCACCGGCTCCGCCACTGGCGTTTCGGCCCGCTCGAAGACCAGCTTGCCCTCGGCGGCATCCACCCGGATCGTGTCGCCCTCGTGGAAGTGGCCTTCCAGCAGTTCCAGCGAGAGCGGGTCGAGGATGCGGCGCTGGATCGTGCGCTTGAGCGGGCGCGCCCCGTAGACCGGGTCGAAGCCCTCGTTGCCCAGGAACTCCAGCGCAGCGGGGGTCAGGTCCAGCTTCAGCTTGCGGTCGGCCAGCCGGGCGCGGACCCGTCCCAGTTGGATCGTCACGATCTCCCCGATCTGGTCCCGCGACAGTTGCTGGAAGATGACCGTTTCGTCCACCCGGTTGAGGAACTCGGGGCGGAACTGCTGGCGGAGTAACTCCTGCACCGCCTGGCGCATCTCGGTTTCGCGGGCCGCGCCTAGCTCCTGAATGACGTGGCTGCCCAGGTTGCTGGTCATAATGATCACCGTGTTGCGGAAGTCTACCGTGCGACCCTGGCTGTCGGTCAGCCGCCCGTCTTCCAGCACCTGCAACAGCACGTTGAACACGTCGGCGTGCGCCTTCTCGATCTCATCGAACAGGACCACGCTGTAAGGCCGCCGCCGCACCGCTTCGGTCAGTTGCCCGCCCTCTTCGTAGCCCACGTAGCCGGGGGGCGCACCGGTCAGCCGCGACACGGCGAACTTCTCCATATACTCGCTCATGTCAATGCGGACAATGGCGTTGTCGTCATCGAACAGGAACTCGGCCAGGGCGCGGGCCAGTTCGGTCTTGCCCACCCCGGTGGGACCGAGGAAGAGGAACGAGCCGAGCGGGCGGTTGGGGTCTTGTAACCCCGCCCGCGAGCGGCGCACCGCGTTCGCCACCGCGGCAATCGCCTCGTCCTGCCCGACCACACGCAGGTGCAGCCGCTCCTCCATCCGCAGCAGCTTCGCCAGTTCGCCCTCCAGCATCCGCGTGACCGGGATACCGGTCCACTTGCTGACCACGGCGGCGATCTGGTCTTCGGTCACTTCTTCCTTTAGCAGCGCCGTCCCTGCTTGCATCTGGGCGATCCGGGCCTCGGCCTCTTTCAGTTGCGCCTGCAACTGCGGGATGCGCCCGTACTGGATCTCGGCGGCGCGGCTCAGGTCGTAGACCCGCTGGGCCGCTTCCAACTCGGCGTTGGCCGCTTCCAATTGCTGCTTCAGTTCGTTCATGCGGGCTATGGCCTCTTTCTCCGACTGCCACTGCGCCCGTAGTTGGCTCTGCTGCTCCTTCAGGTTGCCCAGGTCGCGCTCGATCCGCTCCAACCGCTCTTTGCTGGCGGCATCCTTCTCTTTTTGCAGCGCCAACCGCTCGGTTTCCAGCGTGCGGATGCGCCGTTCGACTTCGTCCAACGGTTGGGGCAGGCTGGTGATCTCCATCCGCAGGCGCGAGGCCGCTTCGTCGATCAGGTCAATCGCCTTGTCGGGTAGGAAGCGGTCGCTGATATAGCGGTGGGAAAGGACCGCCGCCGCGACCAGGGCGCTGTCGGTGATCCGCACGCCGTGGTGAACCTCGTAACGTTCGCGCAACCCGCGCAGGATGCTGATCGTGTCGTCCACGGTCGGCTCGCCCACGAACACCGGCTGGAAGCGCCGTTCTAGGGCCGCGTCCTTCTCGATGTGCTTGCGGTACTCGTCCAGGGTCGTCGCGCCGACCATATGCAGTTCGCCCCGCGCCAGCATCGGCTTGAGCATGTTGCTGGCGTCCATCGCGCCCTCTGCCGCGCCCGCGCCGACGACGGTGTGCAACTCGTCAATAAAGACGATGATCTCGCCGCCCGCCTCGGTGATCTCTTTCAGCACGGCCTTCAGCCGCTCCTCGAACTC
>JBBSEL010000894.1:0-2698 GCA_038239755.1 Chloroflexia bacterium
TCCGGTTAACCGTTTGTCGGTTGGGGGGGGGGGGGCCCCGGGGCCACGGGGGGGGGGTTGGGTTATGGGGGTTGGGGGGTGGGGGTTTGCGGCGGGGGGTGGGGGTTAGTGATCAGTATTCGTTACCAACCCCCCAGCCCCACCCCCAACGAGCTATTTAACGTCGGCCCCGACGGCGCTGTCCCAGTTCTTGGTGATTACATCTTTCACCTTGTTATACTGGTCGAGCGTGGGGAACTTCGCTTTGGCATAAATATCGGCAGCAGGCAGCTTGGCCGCCACATCGGCGGGGATCGCGTTCTTAGCCGCCAGGTCGTTGTAGCGGATCGGGTGGCAATAACCCGTCAACCAGCCGATCTGCCCGGCATCCGAGTAGAGGTACTCCATCCAGAGCTTGGCCGCGTTCGGGTGGGGGGCATAGGCACTGATCGCCTGCACGTAGACGCCAGCTAACACCGCCGAGGAAGGGACCGTCACCTGGATCGGCGGGTTGCCCTTCAGCGAGTCTTTGTCGGCCAGGGCGTTGTAGTCCCAGCGCAGCACAATCGGCGTTTCACCCTTGGCGATGGTGCCCTGCTTGGCGATGACCGGCACGAAGTTGCCGTTCTTGTTCAACGTGCTGAAGAAGTCGAGGCCCGGTTGCGCGTTGTCGAGCGCGCCGCCGTTCGCCAGCGCCACGGCATAGACGCCGTTGATCGCTTGGCTGGAGGTGCGCGGGTCGCCGGCCAGGGCGATTTGGCCTTTGTACTCTGGCTTCGCCAGATCGGCCCATTCCTTCGGCGGGTTTTTCACTGCGTCGGTGTTGATTTCCAGCGCCATCACGCCGTAATAGTCGCCATACCAGAAGCCATCAGCATCCTTGGCGTCGGCGGGAATGGTGTCCCAGGTCGAGACCTTGTACGCCTGGATCAGCCCATCCGCCTTGGCCTGCGGACCGAAGGCCAGGCCGACATCAATCACGTCGGGGGCCTGCGGGCCTTTGTTATCCTTGTTGGCTTTGATCGCTTCGACCTCGTCGCCCGACCCAGCGTCGGGGTTCAGTTCGTTCACCTTGAGGCCGTATTTCGCCTTGAAGCCGTCGATCACCGCGCCATAGCCGCACCAGTCGTGCGGGAGGGCGATGGTGGTCAGTTCACCCTCGGCCTTGGCGGCGGCGACCAGCGCGTCCATACTGCTGCCCTGCGGGGCGCTGGTTGCGGCGGCGGGCGCAGTCGTAGGGGCGGGGCCAGCGGTGGGAGTGGCGGCGGTGGTGTCGCAGGCGGCAGCCAGCACGGTGGTCGCCAGCAGCAGCACAGTCACGGCGCTATTCGCCCATGCCTTGCGGATTGTTCGGAACATACAGATCTCTCCTCCTATGAATTGATTCAGTCCGTTGGGTGTTGGGCATCAAGGGGACCAGTCGCGCCGTCATGCGGTGCCCTAGGCGGGCGCGCAGGGAGAGGGGATGCCAATCCTAGGATAGAGGAAAGATGTTAGGGATCTCTTAATGAGGAGTTAACAGCTTGTTAAGTTTTGCCAATGTCCTGCACCAGCTTCTTTGGCGCAGGGCGGTGGACCCCACCATCGGAGCCTGCTGGCTCGCCGCGCTCCTGTTCGGCGGTATTGTTAACTGGAGTATCGTTTAAGGTAGGGGACGACGGAAACTTTAAGCGTGTGAAGTAGGCAAACCCGCTGACCCATGCGTTAGCCGTCCAGGCGGGGCTAACAGATCAGAGGGTTGACCGCGCCGGGCGGGGTGGCGGCGAAGCGGGACGCAAGGGGATAGTCACCGGCTAGTGACCTAACGATTGGCCCACCGGTGTTCGTCGGGGAGGATTCCTATTCCAGAATGGTCCGGCCACCGGCGCGACCTGGCAGGTCAGTGTGCTCACCAGCACCCACACCCTCCAACCGGGCCAATACTTCCTGGTTCAAGAGGGGCAGGGAACGGGCGGCACCACCCCGCTGCCCACGCCCGACAACATCAGTTCGATTGCGATGAGTGCGACGGCGGGCAAAGTCGCGCTGGTCAGCAACAGCGCCACGCTGAGCGGGGCCTGTCCGTTGGGTGGCGCGGTCGTGGACTTCGTCGGCTACGGCCCGACGGCGAATTGCTCCGAGACCGCGCCGGCCCCTATCCAGAGCAATACCACCGCTGCCCTGCGCGCCGGAGGCGGCTGCATTGACACCGACAACAACAGCGCCGACTTCAGCACCGGCGCCGACTCCGCGCAATACCAGTTCGCCGTTCAACCTCTGCATGGCGGCCACGGCGACGGCCACCAGCACACCAACCGCCCCGCCGACCTCCACACCGACCGTGACCCTGACGAATACACCGACCGAGACGGCGACGGACACCGCTCGCCCACGGATACGGCGACGGCCACGGCGACCGATACACCGAGCAGCACGGCAACGAACACGGCCACCGCCACCGCCACGCCGATCCCCTGCTCGTATGTGGTGACTACCACCGCCGACAGCGGGGCGGGCACCCTCCGCCCGGCGATCCTGGGCGCCAACGCCGCCCCCGGCCAGCAGACCATCATCTTCGCTATCTCCGGTGCAGGGGCGCACACGATCATCCCCCTCAGCGTCTTGCCGCCGATCACAGACCCGGTGATCGTGGACGGCTTCAGCCAGCCGGGGGCCGGCCCGAACACTAACCCCATCGGCCAGCCGATCAACGCGACCCTGCTGATCGAAATCTACGGCA
>JBBSEL010000895.1:0-2698 GCA_038239755.1 Chloroflexia bacterium
GACCCGTTGGGCACGTTTTGCACGATCCAGCGGGCCGACTGCACGGCGCTGAACGGCTGGCTGTAGATGCTCTCCCAGGCGACGGCCCAGCCCAGGCTGCCCAGCACGGCCACGGTGGTGATCACCGGGAAGGCCCAGCGGCGGACCACCGTGCCCAA
Organism: Chloroflexia bacterium; assembly: GCA_038239755.1. Classification (GTDB taxonomy): domain Bacteria; phylum Chloroflexota; class Chloroflexia; order QHBQ01; family JAICKM01; genus JBBSAN01. The sequence continues at coordinate 159 of JBBSEL010000895.1, forward strand.
CGACTCCCGGTACTCCTGGCCGCGAATACTGGCGGCGCGTGCCCATTCGTCGGTCTTTTCGACCAACCCGGCCCGGCGGCTCCAGGCCAGCCCGGTAACCAGCAGCCCCCCCGCCAGGATGCACAGGTACGGCACGATGGGAAGCATGTAGCGCGGCCACTTGGCCTCCAGCGAGGCGATCGTGGCGAAGTAGACGATGCTGGCGCTGAGGAGCAAGAGTTCGGCGGCCCGCCTCTTGATCGCCCGCCACAGCCCCCAGAACAGCGCCGCCAGGGCGACCAACCCGCTGGCCGGACCCATACCCCACTGCACCACCTGTTGCAGGTGATACACGCCGGGGATCGTGCCGATGAACTGGCGGGTGAACGGCACATCGGCCACCCCACTCTGGTTGTCGGCCTCGATTAAAAGCTGGCGCAAATATTCGTTGCCCAGGCCGTCCAGATAGGCGCGTACCCCCTGGCTCAGGCGGCTCAGATCAAAATCGGGCGGGTGGTTCCACTGCAAGAAGGCGTAGGGGTCGCCCACGAAGAAGGCGATGATAGTCGCCAGGATGGCGATCAGCAAGAGCGGCAGCAGCCGGACGAGCGCCCCGCTAAAGCTGCGCTCCCGTTCGGCCTTGTCTGCCGGGCGCAGGCCCACCGGGTCGGCCACCGCGGGGTCGGGACCCAGGCGGCGGGTGTGCTTGCGCGAGGCCGCACGCAGGACCAGCGCGACGACGATGACCAGCCCCAGCGGCACCACACTGACCTTGCAGGCCAGGGCGAAGCCCAGGCACAGCCCGGCCCCCAGCGCAGGCCAGAATCCGGGCCGCTGCATCAAGACCACACTAAAATACAACATCCCGGTCATAAAGGTGACCAGGAACGGCTCGACAATAAAGAAGTTGGAGATCTGGATCTGGGTAACCGCGAACGCCGAGAAAGCCGCCGCCAGCAGCCCCGTGTTCGGCCCATAGAGCCGCCGCCCGATGAGGAAGACCAGGAACACGGTGAACAGGTCGAACAGGTTTGCCATCGTTCGCCCGCTCTGGAACACCCCCGCCCCGTCCAGGTAATAGTTCCCCGATGGGATCTTCCCGTTCCACTGCGGGATGATCTGCCCCCCCGGAATGGTGATCTGCTTGCCCGTGGCAAAGACGTGGGTGCCGGGGATGTATACGCCCGCCAGGTTGTTGATCCCGTCGGCGGCCATGCTGGCTCCCCACGACACCAGCTTGACGATGTAGACCGGCAGCGTGCCGTAGACCCAGGGGGCGGCGGTCCCCGGCTGCGCGTGGGCCATGCGCAGGTTGATCGGACTGTGCCAGGCATCCAGCAAGTCACCGAACGTGGTGCCCTGCGGCCAGTTCAGGTTCGCCATCGTCCCATCGAAGACCACATGGCGTTCGTCGGGGTGCCAGTCGGTGCCGCTGTCCCAGTTGCGCCCGTTGAGGCGCATCCACCCGGCAGCTAGCAGAATTACGAGGAGGGTTAAGGAGACCCAATGGCGGCGAAAGAAGGGAGGCAAACGCAAATTCTCCTAGCTAGGGTGGCGGTTGATAAGTGCGCTCGTCCATCGGTTTTAGACGATCACAGGCCGACCAACATTGCACGCGGCAGGGTGCAAGCCAAAGACGGCCCATGCCGGACCGTGGAGTAATTGTAACACGATTCCCCCGTAGTCGCAAGCGGGGCGAGTGGTCAGTGGTCGGTGATCAGTGGTCAGTGATTAATGATCAAATTTCTACTAACTGCCAACCACTAACGACTGACCAGTGACCACCGACCCCTCGCCTACGGCGCGCTGCGGGTGGCGACCGAGGGCTGCGCCACGCTGGCGGCGAACAGGGTGGTCCACTCGGCGGCGCTGAGCGTGCGCTGCTTCTGGAAAATGCGCACGGCGGGGTGATCGTATTCGGTGAAGGACAGGTCGAACGGCTCGCCATCGTCGGAGAACACCAGGCCGCCCAGGCGCGGGTAGGCCGCAGCCGTATAGACCGGGACAAAACCCAACTGACCACTGAACAGCAGGTCATAATAGCGGATCTGCACCGGGTAGCGCCAGGGCAGGTGCGGCACCGTGCGCCAGCTTCGCCCGCTCCCCACGATTAGGTAGTCGGCCTCGGTCAATCGCGCCTGGAGCATGGCCGCCACCTCGGCGGACGACTGATCGCCCAGCAGCCGCAGCGCCGTCAGGCTGTACGTCCCATCAGGCGCGGGTTGGCCGGGCAAGGGCAGCGGCAGTGGTGTGTCGTTCAGTTCGCGGGCGATGTGGCTGCCCGGCGGCACGTGGCTATAGATCCACTGCGACGCCGCCACCCGCGTATTCTCCCTCGCATATACGGCGCTGAACGCCAGCGCCCCCACCCCTGCCGACAGGAGCAGCAGCGCCAGCGGCACATACCGCCACGCGACCCCGACGCGCCGCCAAAATCCAAAATCCGCAATCCAAAATCCCAACGCCGTGGCGAACAGGCACAGATAAGGCACCAGCGGCAGGACGTAGCGCACCCATTTGGCATCGAGAAAGGCGATGGAGAGGAAATACACCCCCGCCCC
>JBBSEL010000896.1:0-2697 GCA_038239755.1 Chloroflexia bacterium
GCTCTGGATCGCCGCCTGCTGGGTGATCTGCGTCAGGTAGGTCGGCGCGTCCAGCACCCCGTAAGGGTCGCCCAGGAACAGGCCCGTGCTGGCCCCGGCCAGCGCCAGCGCGGCAAAGCCCAGCCCCCCACGCAGGCCGCCCGCTTTTCGCCCCCCCCAGGCGTAGGCCAACGCCGCCGCCACCGGCAGGGCCAGCATGGGCAAGGCGCTGATCTTGCAGGCCATCGCCAGCCCGGCACACCCCCCGGCCAGCAAGATAAACCGCGCCCGCCCGGTCCCGTAAAAAAGCAGGCTCCCCAGCAGGGTCGCGGCCATGAACAGGGTCATGAACGGTTCCACGATATAGAAGTGCGCGATCTGGATCGGCAGCACGGCCAGGGCATAGAGGGCGGCGGCGACCAGCCCCGCGCCCGCCCCCCACAGCCGCGCCCCCACCCCAAACACCAGCAGCAGGGTCAGCGTATCGGCCAGGCCGGCCAGCACCCGCCCAGTCTGGAGCAGGCCATCGGGGCTGCTGAACGCGGCCTCACCGGTGAGGGCGATCGCGGCGACACTCGCAACCTTTGCCAGGTAGAGCGGTAGCGCACCGTAGGGGAAGGCCGCACCCGCCGCACGGGGGTTCAACGGGCTGTGATTGGGGTCGAACAGCGCGGCCAGGGGGGTGCCGGGCGGCCATTGCACCCGATCGTGGGCCGCCCCGACCAGGGCCGTTTCGTCGGGGTGGAGATGCTGATCCTGGTCCCAATTGTGATCGGCCAGCCGCAGCCCTGCCGCCAGCAGCGCCAGCAGCGCCAGCAGGAGCGCGATCCACGGCTGCCGGGGACGCGGGGTGAGGCTCACCGCAGCGGGGTGCTCCCCTTCGGGTTCACCTGCATGACCGAGACCTCATAGCCGTGCGCCGTGCAACCGAGGGCGGGGTCGGTCCCAGCCTCCGGCTGCCCCTGCACAATCACCCAGTCGCCCGCCTTGAAGTCCAGGGGGCTCCACCCGCCCCCGGTCAGCAGCGTCATCTGGTTGTTATACTGGTCGGGCGCATGGGCGGTCGCCAACGAGACATAGGCCACGATCCAGCAGGTGCCCTCTTGCCGCAATTGCCCGGCGATAAAGCTGTAGTCGGGCGCATGGTCGTACAGTTCCGCAATGATCGCCGGTGGCGCGGGCGTCGTGTCCGCCGAAGCAGGCGCCGTCGTCGCCGTGTCCGCCGGGGCGGGAGCCGGGGTGGGCGTGTCTGCCGGAGCCAGGGCGGCGGTCGCCGTCGGTTCGCTAGCCGGAACCGCCGTCGGTGAGGCCGCGCCGCGCGCAACGCACCCCACCAGCACCAGCACTACCGCCAGCGCGCATAATCCAGTGGCCCAACGCAATAGTCCCTGGACAAAAAATAAGGAAACGTACCGAGAACTGTTCATAACAGAAGAACCCTCCATTTACCGATGATACCGCGAGTATACCCGATCCCCGCTCCCGCCGCTCACTCCCAAACAGTAAGTGCTAACCCGCGTTCATCTGACGGCTGACTTCTGACTTCGACCACCTCACGGTGCCTGGCGCGAGGCCACCGAAGGCCGGTCCACCGCATCGGCAAACAACGCCCCCAGTTCGGCGGCAGACAGATCCCGCGTCTTCTGGAAGATCAGCACTTTGGGGTGATCGTAGACGGTGAAGCTTTCGTCCGCCGCGTCATCGTTGATGATCAGCCCGCCCAGAGTCGGGTAGCTCGTCTCGGTATGGGTGAGGGTAAAGCCCAGTTGCCCGGCAAACAGCAGGTCGTAGAAGCGGATCTGCACCGGGTAGCGCCAGGGCAGGCGCGGGATCGACTTGTAGAGCCGGTTGCTGCTCAGCACCAGCACGTCGGTCTGGCGCAGCAGATCCGTGATGTAGGCGAATTCCGCCGGGCTGGGTCGGTCGTCGTAGAGGTTGTAGGTGATCGGGCGATAGGCGGGGATCGCCAGGCCGAACAGCGGCACCGGCAGCCGGTCGTCCCAGCCCTCTGCCGACACTCCCTGCCCCGCCGGGATGTGCGCCACCAGCCAGCGCGAGGCGGCGACCCGGGTATGCTCCTGGGTGTAGATATGGCTGAACGCCGCCGCCCAACCCGCGCTGCCAACTAACGCCAGCCCGATCAGCCCTCGCACCGCCACGGTCAGCAGCCAGCCTCGCCGGGCAACCAGCAAGCCTCCGGTCAGCACACAGAGGATCGGCACCAGCGGCAGCATGTAGCGCAGCCACTTGGCCTCCACCACGACCACCGTCACCGCGTAGGCCGCGAAGCCGGTCAGCAGCAGCCGTTCAGCCCCGCCGCCGCGCCAGGCCCGCCACCCGGCCACGCCCAATCCCACCAACCCGGCCAGCCCGGCGGCAGGTCCCAGCCCCCACAGGCCCAGTTGCTGCGCCTGGTAGAGCACCGGGATCGTGCCGACATACTGCAAGGTGTAGGGCACGTCAAAGCGCCCGCTCTGCACCACCGCTTCTTCGGCCAGTTGCGTCACGTAGGTGGGCAGATCGAGCAGAGCATAGGGGTCGCCCACGAACCACCCCACCAGTGCCAACCCGATAGCCCAGGACAACGAACGGATAGCAGTGTGCGAATAGCTTTCCTGCCCCAGCCACAGCGCAGCCAGGATCACCAGGGCGAAGGGGGCCACGCTCGCCTTGCAGGCCAGCGCCAACCCCAGGCTCAGCCCCGCCGCCGCCGCCGCC
>JBBSEL010000897.1:0-2694 GCA_038239755.1 Chloroflexia bacterium
GATTCCGGCAACTGCCCATTGATGATCGGGTTATCCCAGGCATCGCGGATACCCCAGCATCAATGGGCGGAGCCATATCCTACATAGGGCATCGACGGTGATGGCCGGATCGCGGGGTGGTTATCATGCTGGCGATGTGGCGGCACAGCGGTCAACCCCGGCAGAGTGCCAGCCCCGGAGGGGCGACAGATGATAGCCCACGGCGCAAGCCGTGTGGTTAGCAGACGTTGCACAGTTAAGCCCCGGAGGGGCGACAGAAGAACGCCGGTTTACGCTTCTGTCGCCCCTCCGGGGCTTGTCGTTGGGGCGCAGTGTTCCCACGGTTGGCACCGTGGGCTACGGTCTGCCGCCCCTCCGGGGCTATTTGCCCGGCGATACAGGGCGGGTGGGATTCTAACGGAACGCTAACACTTATCTAACGGCTTTCTAAAATTCATCAGTTATAGTACAATACAGGGACGCGCCAAAAACGGGTGCTGGGTAAAGTATGCGGAACGGCGCGCAATATCCGAACTTTATGTTGAAGGAGAAGTATTGAATGCCGAGCACGACTGAAAAAGCCGCCAAGACGACGGTGCGCCCGCTGGGGGACCGCATCCTGGTGCAGGCCGCTCCCCGCGAGGAGATGACGAGTAGTGGACTCTACCTGCCCGATACGGTGCAGGAGAAGCCGCAAGAGGCGATTGTGGTGGCCGTGGGACCGGGCAAGTTGCTCGACAACGGCACGCGCAGCGCCATCGATCTGCAACCGGGCGACCGGGTGCTCTATGCCAAGTATTCGGGCACCGAGATCAAGCAAGGGGCCGACGAATACCTGATTCTGCGCGAGAGCGATATCCTGGCCGTCGTTCAGGAGTAAGGCGTGTGCGTACCCGCATAACGCTGTAGCCAAACCCTTTCGAGCTTTAAAGTTAAGACCAGTACATCTGTATTGAGGAGCAATTAACAAATGCCAAAGCAAATCATTTTTAGCGAACAGGCCCGTCATTCGGTCAAGGCCGGGGTGGATGTCCTAGCGAACGCGGTGAAGACGACGCTGGGGCCGAAGGGCCGCAACGTGGCGCTGGACCGCAAGTATGGCGCGCCGACCGTCACCCACGACGGCGTGACCGTGGCGAAGGAAATCGAGCTGCAAGACCCGTTTGAGAACATGGGCGCGCAGATGCTCAAGGAAGCCGCCACCAAGACCAACGACGTGGCCGGCGACGGCACCACCACCGCCACCGTACTCGCCCAGGCGATGGTCCACGAGGGGATGAAGAACGTGGCCGCCGGGGCCAACGCCATGCTGCTCAAGCGCGGCATCGACCGCGCCACCGTGGCGATTGTGGACGCGATCCGCGCCCTCGCTCAGCCGGTGCAGGGCCGCGACGACATCGCCCACATCGCCACCATCTCGGCGGCAGACCCGCTGATCGGCGACCTCATCGCCGAAGTGATGGAGAAGGTCGGCAAGGACGGCGTGATCACCGTCGAAGAGAGCCGCGGCCTCCAGTTCGAGACCGAGTATGTCGAGGGCATGGAGTTCGACCGGGGCTATATCAGCGCCTATTTCGTAACCAATGCCGAGACGATGACGGCGGAAATCGAGAACCCCTACATCCTGATCACCGATAAGAAGATCTCCGCGGTGGCCGATATCCTGCCGATCCTGGAAAAGGTGTTGCAGAGCGGGCGCAAGGAGTTCGTCATCATCGCTGAGGATGTGGACGGCGAAGCCCTGGCGACGCTGGCGGTCAACCGCCTGCGCGGCGCGATCAACGTGCTGGGCATCAAGGCCCCCGGCTTTGGCGACCGCCGCAAAGAAATGCTGCGCGACATCGCCATCCTGACCGGCGGCCAGGTCATCTCGGAAGAGATCGGGCGCAAGCTGGACGGCGTGACCATCAAGGACCTGGGTCAGGCCCGCCGCGTGCGCAGCACCAAGGACAACACCACGATCATCGAGGGCCACGGCGACACGAACGCGGTGCAGGCGCGTGTGCGTCAGATCCGCGCCCAGATCGAGGAAACCAGCTCGGACTATGACAAGGAGAAGCTTCAGGAGCGGCTGGCGAAGCTGGCCGGGGGCGTCGCCGTGATCAAGGTCGGGGCCGCGACCGAGACCGAACTGAAAGAGAAGAAGCACCGCGTGGAAGACGCGCTCAGCGCCACCCGCGCGGCGGTCGAAGAGGGTGTGGTGCCGGGTGGCGGCGTCGCGCTGCTCAACGTGCTGCCCGCGCTGGACGAACTGCTGAAGACCGGCGGCCTGGAAGGCGACATCGCCACCGGGGTCGGCATCGTGCGCCGCGCGCTCGAAGAGCCGATGCGCCAGATCGCCGCGAACGCCGGGCAAGACGGCGCGGTCATCATCTCCAACGTGCGCCGCATGGCCGTGGATCAGAAGAACCCGCACATCGGCTATAACGTGCTGACGGGCGAGTACGGCGACATGGTCACGCAGGGGATCATCGACCCGGCCAAGGTGACCCGCTCGGCGGTGGAGAACGCCTCCAGCATCGCCGGGATGATCCTGACCACCGAGGCCCTGATCACCGACCTCCCCGAAGATAAGCCCGCTGGTGGCGCGTCGGGTGGCGGCATGGGCGGCATGGGCGGCATGGGCGGCATGGATTACTAAGCCGTTCCAGCCTCTGGCTAGAACCCACGACGGGCGCGGACCATATGGTCCGCGCCCGTCGTGGGTTCTAGCCA
>JBBSEL010000898.1:0-2693 GCA_038239755.1 Chloroflexia bacterium
CATGGAGGTCAAGTGGGGAACAGCCCCCATTTTCTGGACCAAAATTCAGCAGCACGGTCATGATTGGCCCAAATTTTGGCTCCAGTGGGGAGGATTTTCCGGTCGATTCATTAAGTTGACAATACCTCCGCCCGCAGCCCGACTGCCGATGGGGTGGTGCGGTTCCGTTCGCTCTGTGGGGGCGGGTGTCCCGACCATGTCCCGCCAGTCCTCCTAAGATCCGGCCACGCCGCCTTTACGCAACAGGAGAGCGCCGCACAAAACCGAGGGGGATTCCTCGCGTAAACCCGCCATTTCCTCGCGTAAACCCGCCATTTCTTGGCGGCGACCCGCCATTTCTTGGCGGCTACCACCGATGCGCGCCCGCGCCCCCGGTGCTAGAATAATAATAGAGTACCTCTCCGCTCTGGGGGTGCCTGTCCGCAGGATCATCGCTGGGGCCATCTCCCTGGTTGTGTGCGGCGCGCTTCATCGTTCCCCTCTTGCGTGCTACCGCCGATTGAGCGATACGTATCTAGCTGATTGCCCCATTACACGGAGGGTTCCCATGACGACCGGTTCGATGATCCTCATCGCCGCAGCGACGCTGCTAGGCCTGTTCTTCGGCTATGCGACTGACCAGGGGCTGCTCGGTGCAATCGTCGTTGGGGCGATCGCTGCCGGCGGCGCGTATCTCGCCGTCACCCGCGACCAGCACACCGCCGAAACCAGCGGCACCACGTCCACCCAGGTGGCCGACCCACCACTGGCCCGCTTCCTCTTCCAGGATACTCGTGCGGCGGCGCTCTGGCTGCCGATCCGGCTCTTCGTCGGCTGGGACTGGCTGACCGCCGGCTGGCACAAGTTCCAGGATCCCAAGTGGCTCGACACCGGCGTCGCCCTGCAAGGTTACTGGAAGAACGCCGTGGCGGTGCCCGCCCCGCCCGGCCACGCGGCCATCACCTATGATTGGTGGCGCAACTTCCTCCAGGTCTTGCTCGACAATCAGGCCTATAGTTGGTTCGGCAAGGTGATCGTCTTCGGCGAACTGGCGGTCGGGCTGGGCCTGATCTTTGGCGCGCTGGTGGGCGTGGCGGCGGCGGGCGGCATCCTGATGAACATGTCCTTCATGCTCTCCGGCTCGACCAGCAGTAATCCGATCCTGCTCATCCTGGCCTTCAGCCTCATCCTGGCCTGGAAGGTCGCGGGCTGGATCGGGGTTGACCGCGTCCTCCTGCCGATGTTGGGCACCCCGTGGCAGCGCGGACGGCTCCTGGGGCGCCCGGTTTCTCCTACCGGGGTCGCTCCACCTACTCCCACTCCCGCTCCAGTCGTCCCGTAAAGTGACGCCGCGCAACGCGGCGCGGCACAACGAAGAGGAGCACCACCTGGCGCTCCTCTTCGTTGCTGTGCTGGCCGCGTGACGGCGCGATTCACCGCGCCGTCACCGGGCTGCGCCAGCGTCTGGCACCGGGCCGGATCGCACGATCGACGGGCGTGATACCTCCGTGGGGAGGAGCACCCACCGGCCTCTGGATGGTGTTCCTGGCTGTCCGGCTGACTATCCTACGTGTGCCCCCCGATCTGTCACCCGCCTGTCACGTTCATTGACCCTTTCTTCCACCTTGCCGTGCTAGCCTTAGGGCATCAGCTACAAGTTAAGGTTTTCAGACGCTTGTCAAGCAGCGGAGGGATGAATTTCAGCACCAATTTAGCGCTGCGGGACGCTGCGCAACGGGTGATCGCCTGCCCTCGGTGGGGTGCTCGGCGGATGCGGCCTCCAAAAACGCCCGATCCAGGAGACGACCGGCCTGCTGGCCGATGGGATCCACCCCTAATCAGCCACCTTGACAAACGGCGAAAAACCTTAACTTGTAGCTGATGGCCTAACGCCAAATGGCTGATGGTACCGGTGGCTGCCGAGAGCGCCAGGATGAAGTGCGAGGTGGCGGTGGCGATATGGGCCGGGAAGTCGAACAAGGTAATCAGCGCGGGCACATGGATGATGCCGCCGCCAATGCCCAGGATGCTCGACAGGAAGCCGACTCCGAAGCTGAGCACGAGGCCCCAGGGCCGGGAGAAGGCATACTGGTACGCCTCGCCGCGGGCATCGATCAGGTGGCGCACGGTCCACCCCCACCCGGCCAGCCCCGCCGGGCGGACCGCCCGGTGCTGGGCCCCGCCCCGCTGGGCTTCTCCGGACGCCACATCAGGTAGAGCGAAACCGCCACCAGCAGCACGCCGAAGATCACGTTGAACAGGCGTCTGCTCAACCAGTCCACAACAAACGACCCGACCACCGCGCCAGGCAGCGTCGCCAGGGCAAACGGCCAGCCGGTGCGCCGATCGATCCGGCGCTGCCGCCAGTAGGCCCAGGAACCGCTGGCCGCGTTCGCCGCCACGACCAGCAGCGAGGTGCCGACTGCCTGATCGTGCGGCCAATGTAAGAACAGCAGCAGCACCGGCACAATCACGAACCCGCCGCCCGCGCCGATGAGGGTGCCATACGCGCCCACCACCAACCCAAACAGGACAAAACCGATCACCGCTATCCAATCCATCCGGCCTCCTCATCCCCGCCCAACACGCAGCCTACGCGCATCCCTACTCCGCCCGGCCCCCACGCAGACCGGCGACTGTGCAGCACTCTTCGCCAGCTTATTATGCCCATGCTCCCGATAGTAGGCGCATCCGGGGGCGGGCGGCGCGGTCGA
>JBBSEL010000899.1:0-2692 GCA_038239755.1 Chloroflexia bacterium
AGCAGGGCGGGGTCCCAGGTGGCCGACTCGGCCAGGGGGATAGGAAAGATGGTGCGAAAGCCGTGGATCACGTCGTTGCCCACGATCAGCGGGATACCCAGGCGCGACCGTTCGACGGCGGCGTGCTGGCAGCGGTTGATCAGCGCCACGTCGGCGGTGCCGAAGATCGAGCCGACACTCCCGGCGGCGACCAGGTCTTCCAGATCGGGCCGGATATCCGGCTGGAACTCAAACGGCACGCCTGCCGCCGCTGCTTCTGCCGCCTGCGCGATCATCCGCTCCACCTCGAAGGGCTGGAACGGGTTGATCTGCACCAGTTGGCCGACCTTCTCGGCCAGGGTCATCCGGCCCAGCAGGTCCGCGATCCGGGCCGCGTCCGCCGGATCGGCCCGATCATAATGGCCGACCGTGTCGTCGTTTATCATTACACTCCTGCTCAATAGGTGAGGCCGTGGCCGAAGGGGAACAACGGGTTCTCCGAGTCGTAGGGCATATCCGATTTTTGCGCCAGCACCGCCGCCATCGAGGAGGGCAGTTCAAACGGCAGCTTGCCCGTCGGCGTGAACCGCCCGAAGATCACATCGAGGACCGCGCCATCGTTCGCGCCGAAATCGACCAGCAGCGCCGCCGCCGCCTCGGCGATTTCAGGGATCACCGCCGGGCGGTCCAGGTAGAGGGTGACGATGGTCGGCACCTGGGCCAGGATGCCGAGGATGCGGCCCTTTTCCGGCTCCTTGAAATCGAGGTCGCCCGCATGGAACATTTGCTCTAGGAAGTTGCCTGTGCGCGGCTGGTAGGGCGCTTTCAGCCGCAGGATCGCCAGGTCGGCCTCGCCGGGGGTCGCCACCACCGTGCCGTATTGCCCGGCGATGTCGGGCGCGACGTTTTCGACGTAGATACGCGGCTTGCCCTGCACTGGCAGGCGCGGCCCGTCGGCACTCTCGCCGTTCGTCAGCAGGACGATGCCCCTGCGCTGGGCGTGTTCGCCCGCCGCGCGGAAGGGGACGCTGCCGACGATCCGTGCCGCCGCGTCGGGGTCCACGTAGGGGTTGTCGAACAGGCCGAGCCGGAACTTCTCGCGCAAGAGCCGCCGCACCGACGCATCGATCCGGCTTTCCGCCACCTGCCCGCTGCGGACCAGTTCAATAATCACGTCGGGGCAGGATTCCCCGCCGAACTGATCGCACCCGGCTTCCAGGATCTTCTTGGCCCGGTCCGGGCGGCTGAGGTGTTCCACCCCCCAGGCCCGCGCCGGAAACGGGTGGCCGCCCAGATCGGCATCGGTCAGCAGGCCCCAGTCGGTGCAGACTATGCCATCGAAGCCGTAGTGGTCGCGCAGCAGGCCAGTGATCACGTCCTTATTAAAGCTGAAGCCGACCTCTTCCAGCGGCGTGCCGACCGGCATCCCGTAATAGGGCATGATCTGCGACGTGCCTGCGGCGAAGGCGGCCTCGAACGGGATCAGGTGGTAAGCGAAGTTGTCGCCGGGGTAGACCTGTTCGCGGCCATAGGGGAAGTGCGGGTCTTCACCGTCCTTCTGCGGCCCGCCGCCGGGGAAGTGTTTGGTCATGCAGGCCACGCTCTCCGACCCCACTGTCGCGCCCTGGAAGCCGCGGATATAGGCCCCGGTCATGCGGGCGGAGAGGGCAGCATCCTCGCCAAAGGTGCCGTTGTTGCGTGCCCAGCGCGGCTCCGTGGCGAGGTCGGCCATCGGGTGCAGAGCGACGCGGATGCCCACCGCCACGTACTCCTGCCGGGCAATATCGCCGAACTCTTCGACCAGGACCGGATCATCGGCGGCGGCCAGGCCCAACTGTTCGGGCCATTGCGAGAACGCACCCGCCAGGAAGCTGGTCGCCGGGTTGTCGCTGAAAGCGTGCCGGGGGTCGGTCGAAAGCGTGATCGGGATGCCCAGCCGCGTCCCCTCGGCCAGCTTTTGGAGCCGGTTATACCAAAGGGCCATCTGCCGGGGGTCGCTGCCCTGGAGGATGTTAAAGTGGTTCATCTGCCGGGTGTTGACCATCTCGCTGGTCGAGAAGGGACCGAACCGCCCCGCGCCTTCCAGCAGGCTGCCGTCCTCACCCATCATAATCATGGTGTGGAACATCAGCCCGGCCTTCTCCTCCAGCGTCATCTGGCCGAGCAGGTCTTCAACTCGCTCTGCGATGGGGCGGCGAGGGTCTTCGTAGGGGTCTAACCGGCCGTTCTTGGTGAGGTCGCGGAAGGTGAACTCACCTTCGTGATGCAGGGGTGCGCCGGGCATAGGAGGTATCCTCTTTGCAACGGGTGACGCAACGGGATGCACGCCCCGGGCGGATGCCGGAAGCCGGTTACGTCCCATTGGCCGGGTTGGCTAATCTTCCAGATCCACCGCGTTCGCCTGGATCACCTGCCGATACCACAGTGCGCTATCTTTCGGCAGGCGCTGCTGGGTCGCATAGTCCACCCAGACGAGGCCGAAGCGCTGGGTATAGCCCTTGGCCCACTCAAAGTTATCCATCAGTGACCAAACGAAGCACCCGGCCAGGGGCACACCCTTGTCTATCGCGCGGCTACAAGCGGCGAAGTGGTCGCGTAGATAGCGGCGGCGGCGCTCGTCGGGAACATGCCCATCCGGGGTAGGGCCATCCGAGTAGCTGGCGCCGTTCTCGGTCACGTAGAGCTTGCCGGGGTGGTAGTCGGTTTCCAGGCG
>JBBSEL010000900.1:0-2691 GCA_038239755.1 Chloroflexia bacterium
CACTCACCGACCTGGCAACGGGCAAGTCGGGCGGGGTCCTGTCGCCCGAGGGCCAGTATGTCTATTACCTGCACGATCACCAGGGCGATGAACTTGGGCATTATGTGCGGGTGCCGTTTGCGGGCGGCCCCGCCGAAGACATCACCCCCGATCTGCCGCCGTATGCATCCTGGAAATTCAGCCTGGCGCGGGGCGGGACGCAGGGGAGCTTCATCCTGGCCGACCCGACCGGCTTCCACCTCTATGCCCTGGATCTGCCGGAGGGTGCCCCCGCCGGTCCGCCGCGCCACTTGCACCAGAGCACCAGCCTGACCCAGAACCCGGTCCTGTCCTACGAGGGTGCGGTGGTGGCGTTTGCCTCCAGCGAACGGGCCGGGAATCTCCATTACACCATCCTCGCTCTGGACAGCGCGACCGGAGCGGTGCTGGGCGAACTGACGGATGGCGCGGATAGCAGTGTGGAACCCGTCATGTTTGCGCCGCTGCCGGGCGATGGGCGCTTGCTGGCGACGACCAACCGCACCGGCGATGTCCGCCCGCTGCTCTGGAATCCGCACACGGGCGAGCGCACCGACCTGGATCTCGGCGCACTGGGGGGTGAGATCGTGCCCCTGGATTGGTCGTCGGATGGCGCAGAGATTTTGCTCTGCCAGATCCATCAAGCCGCCACTCAACTCTATGTTTACGACCTCGCCACGGCCCGGCTGCGCCGCCTGGACCACCCGTCCGGCACCTTCAGCCGCACCACCGAGGGCGGCACCTACTTCGGCCCCGACGGGACGATCTTTGCCCAATGGCAAAACGCAGCCCAGCCCTCCAGCTTGATCGTGCTGGACGGCGAGACGGGCCTGCCCCAGCGAACACTCCTGACGCCGGGCGAGGTGCCGCCGGGGCATGGCTGGCGCTCGATCACCTTCCCCTCATCGGATGGGCAGGCGATTCAGGGCTGGTTGGGCGTGCCCGATGGCGCGGGGCCGTTCCCCACCATCCTGGACACGCATGGCGGCCCCACTTCGGTGATGCCGGAGGCGTTCGACCCGATGGCGCAAGCCTGGCTGGACCACGGCTTTGCCTTCCTGTCGATCAACTATCGCGGGTCCACCACCTTTGGCCGGGCCTTCGAGGAGCAGATCTGGGGCGATCTGGGGCACTGGGAAATCGAGGATATGGCGGCGGCCCACGCCTGGCTGGTCGCCAACGGGATCGCGCCGCCCGATCAAGTCTTGCTCACCGGCTGGTCCTACGGCGGCTACCTGACCCTGCTGGGGCTGGGCAAGCGGCCCGATCTGTGGGCCGGGGGGATGGCGGGCATCGCCATTGCCGACTGGACCCTGCTGTACGAAGACGAGGCCGACACGCTGCGGGGCTACCAGGCGGCGCTTTTTGGCGGCACCCCGGAGGAAAAACCCGAACAGTATGCCGTCGGGTCGCCCCTGACCTACGCCGCCGCTGTTGCCGCGCCGGTGCTGGTCATCCAGGGGCGCAACGATACCCGCTGCCCCGCCCGCCAGCTAGAGGTCTACGAAGCGCGGCTCCTTGCGTTGGGCAAGTCCATCGAGGTCCACTGGTTTGAGGCCGGGCACGGCTCCCTGGCTATCGATCTGCGCATCGCCTTCCAGGAGCGGATGCTGCGCTTCGCCTACCGCGTCCTCGGCGCGTGATGCTCCCCGGTGTTCCCCCTGCCCACGCCCTTTCGCTGGTAGCGGGAACATGGCGGACGCCCGAACCGGGCGAGCGCCGCTCGCCCCTACGCCGACAGCGGGGCACTTCCCCAGCATTCAACGGACTTTGGGATCTGAATTCGCTCTAATTTTGGCACTTATATACTTGGCGCACACAATTAAGAGCCTATTTCAACCCTGCGCCTCATTAAGAATTCGTAGCTACTGTTTCGCCTTATCAAAACCGAAAGTGAACATCTTGCCGCTCTCGGAACCAGCATCAACCCGTTGCGGCGTCGTCAGAACGAATCCTTCTGGCGGTGCGGCGGACAATGTAAACGTAGTGTTACGATTACATTCTACGAAGAATGCAATTGAGGCCGTACCTGAGCCGTCGCTCTCCCATCTCCCATAATTGCTGTTCCCTTGGGTATCCATCACAAAGAACGTCACACCTGGAAGCGCGGACTCTTCTTTGTCCCATATCCCGTTGCGATTGTCGTCAACGAAAGCCTTTGCGTCGGTGCTCCATCCACAATCAGCACTACAGCCGCTCACCAGAGCAGAGATAAGCACAAGCACCATGAGTAACGCAATCCAGATAGGTGCATTTTTGCAATCGCTAGCCCGGCACACTTGAACTCCTTTTGGTATTTGTCCGCATGTCGTACTGACCCCGCTGTCACGGATCGTCAGTGGGGTTTGAAGTAGCCTGCCACAATCGGTGAGCCTTATCACCAGGTGAGCCAAGTATATACGTGCCATTGCTTGGCGGGAGCGCGATATCCGCAGCGGCAACGATCCAGCGCTGAAACCAGGTTTGTGCTGTTTCTGGCAGGGCCAGCGTCTGAAGCGCGTTTAATGCCCGCTGCCGGTGGATTGCCAGACTGACCAGCACATACTGAACCGCGCCTAGCTCTTCCAATGCCTGGACCAACTGCCGTCGCGCCTCTAGGGCCGCCGCGCCCTGCGCGTACCCCAGCAGTTTCAGGAGCCGCGTCTTTTGGACCGGGTCGGCCACCGTCAACCC
>JBBSEL010000901.1:0-2683 GCA_038239755.1 Chloroflexia bacterium
AGGTTTACAAGAAACCCAGCATTATCGGTATAGGCTCGGCCAGTGCCAGTGCGACGGGCATAGGCCCGCAGGCTGGCATAGATCTCGCCCGCTACGCTGATCGGCAAGTCCCCTGTAGGAGCCAGCAGAACTAGCGCCCCGTTAACAAGTTCGGCTTTGCCGTCCTCTGGCACGCGGTAGAGGTCTTCGATTGTAGCCTCAGCCTTGGTCGTCATCTCTAACCCCCTAGCCCCCACAACCCCTACTGCAAGCCCTTCGGCAGCAGCCCGCTGCGGTGCGGGCCGGACGGGTCAGGGTTCGGCGTCTCCAGGGCGCTACCCAGATCCAGGGCGGTGGGGCCGAAGCCATACGAACCCATGTTGCGCCCGGCGGGACCATGGCCGCTGGGGGTGCCGGGGGCGACCGTTTCGGGATGCCCACTGTCGGCCCCTTGAGCGCGCAGTTCATCCACCATCACGGCGGCAGTCTGCGGGCTGAGAAGGGTATAGAACCGACCCTCACATTCGGCCAGCGGCCCCAGGTCACACGCGCCCAGGCAGACCGACGACGGCTCGAAGGTGACCTTGTTGTCTGCCGAAGTCTGGCCGGGGCCGACTTGCAGCCGCTCTTCGATCACACCCCGGATGAGGCCCGCCCCTTTCGTGTAGCAACTGGTGCCCTCGCAGGTCAGCAACACGCGCCCACCATGCGGGCTGAATCGGAAGAAGCTATAGAAGGTGATCACCCCGTAGATCTCGCTGATGCTCAGCTTCAGCTCCTCGGCCATCTGGTTCGCCACCGCTTCGGTGAGGAAGCCATATTGGGTCTGGATCTCTTGCAAGATCGGGATCATCGCCTCCATCGGGTCAATGTTCCGGTAGCGGTTGATGACCGCCAGGCTCTCGTCTGGCGGAATGACGCGAATGTCTCCGTGCTGGGCCATGATAATTCCCCCGTTACAGGTGGTTTAGGTTATCTTCGAGACGGCGATGAAGGTGTTCTTCAGGTCGGCCATCTGGGTGCGCGCGCCGGAAATCGCCTGGCGAGTCGGGTTGATCTCTTTGCGCGCCGCCCGTACTGACCGGGTCGCGTCGTCCGGGTTTCCGTCGTCCAGCAAATCCAAGGTGGTTGTGGCCTGTGCGGCCAGCCAGCTCGCGACGACATCAATGTCGCTGAACATATTCATGTCCGACCCCCAGATCGTCAGGAACAATTGCTCCATCTGCGCCGCATCGGTGGGAGCCAGGGCCTGGCGAAACCAGTCCTGCAAATAGACCTCATAGATCGTGCGGATCTTTTCGCAGCTCCCTTTCGCTTCCCGCATCCGCGCCTGAAGCTGGTTCCCCTCGAAGGCCAGCAGCACGTCGCGCTCTTTCTGGAAGCCGGGCGAAGCGATCTGCGGATCGAACGTCAGGCGCAGATATTTGGTAATTTCCCCGTCAATCGTGTCGCAAACGGTCGAGACTTCTTCCAACGCCGTGAGCAGCATATCCAGCCCCGGCCCCGGATGGTTCAGCAACCGATTTTTGACCGTCTCCATTTCCTGGAGGCGCGCCGCAAAGTCGCTGATCGACTGAAGGTTGGGCATCAGTGCTACTCACTCTGCTGCATACTGCGTAGTGAGTAAACGTGTTTTACCCACTACGCAATACGCCGCACACCGTACAAACTACCGATCCACCTCGCCCATCACAATGTCAATGCTGCCGATGATCGCCACCGCGTCCGCCAGCATGTCGCCCTCGGCCATCACCGGGAACGATTGGAGGTTGATGAACGACGCGGCGCGGCAGTGGGCGCGGTAGGGGTTGGGGTCGCCGTGGCTGACAATGTACCAGCCTAGTTCGCCCTTCGGCGCTTCCACCGCGCTGTAGTACTCGCCAGGGGGCGGGCGGAAGCCGTGGATCACCAGGACAAAGTGGCGCTGCATCGCCTCGATCGAGGTCATCAACTCTTCTTTGCCCGGCAAGGCCACGCGGATATCGTCGGTCATGACCGGCCCCGGCTCCAGTTGGTCCAACGCCTGCTCGATGATCTTCACGCTCTGGCGCATCTCTTCCATCCGCACCAGATAGCGGTCGTAGACATCGCCGTGCGTACCCACCGGCACCTCAAACTCCATCCGCTCGTAGAAGGAGTAGGGGCGGGCCTTACGCAGGTCGTAGGCCACGCCGGAGCCGCGCAACGATGGCCCGGTCAGCGACCACTGGATCGCGTCTGCCGCGCTGATCACGCCGATGCCCTTGATCCGCCGGATGAAGATCGGATTCTCGGCCAGCAGGCTGTCGTACTCCTGGACCTTCTTCGGCATGATCTTGCAGAACTCGCGGCACTTCTCAATCCAGCCCGGCGGCAGGTCCTGGGGGAAGCCGCCGACCCGCTGCGCGTTGAGCGTCAGCCGGGCACCGGTCTGCATTTCCAGCAGGTCCAGCACCAGTTCCCGCTCGCGCATGGCGAACAGGAAGACCGTCACCGCCCCCAGGTCCATGACGTGGGTGCCCAGCCAGAGGCAATGGCTGGCGATGCGCTGCAACTCGGAGAAGATGATCCGCAGATACTTGGCGCGGGGCGGAATCTCCAGACCCATCATCTCCTCCACCACCTGAACAAAGGCCAGGTTGCTGGTGAAGGCGGCGATGTAGTCCATGCGGTCGGTCCACGGCACGAACTGGTTGTACTGGCGATATTCCCCGATCTTCTCGAC
>JBBSEL010000902.1:0-2677 GCA_038239755.1 Chloroflexia bacterium
AGCAGCGAGAACGGTCCCCCGCCCTCGCCGAACCCGCCAAACGGTCCAAAGCGGTGCCCCGCCATCCCGCCCGGCCCGCCCGGCCCGCCTTGCCACCCGCCCTGCTTCAGGTTGGGCGGGCCGGGCGCTTGCGGATTCAACGATGGCCCCTGCGGCATCGCCGGAGCCGCCGGGATGGCAGGCACGGGCACAGCCGACTGCCCACTGCTGCCCGCCTGGGCACGAAGCGCGTCTAACTGGTCCTGTAGCGCCTGGATCTGGTCCGGGGTCGTGCTGCCTTTCTCGATTCGGAGTACCTGGGCGGGGGCAACGGTGGTCGCGCCACCGTCTGCCAGGGAAAAGCTGAAGTTGAGATGGCCGCTGAGCGCCACGAACAGCGCCAGCCCCGCCAGCACCAGCGCCGCCCAGCCTTGCCAGTTGCGATTGTTGTCCATGAAAAGAGCCTCCTGAGACGTTAGAGTGTGGCCGGTGAATGAGTTAACCGATACTCCTAGTATACACGGTGATTATGAACCCATTGTGAAGATACCGCGAAGAGAATAGGCAGAATCCCCCCGCCGCCTCCGGCGAATCTCCCCCGCCACCCCCCGCCCGCCCCCCCACGCCAAAGATTACAACATTGATCCTCCAATAGTTACAACATTGCAACCTGGTAGGCATAGTAATCCATGAGCGGGGGTGCTGGCTATAAACGATATATAAGGTAGCTATAGTACTCTTGATAAAGAGTACACAGGTAATGGGCGGCGCAGGCATGGCATTGGCAAAAACCGTTGGACGGGTCCCCTGAACACACCTCGTAACTAGCCCCGCTCGAAACCAGACGCTCATTCGGCACTACTTGTTTATCACTCTACAGGGCAAAGGGTTGCTCCGGTAGCGTCACCGGGTCAACCCTCTCACTTGTGGTGCATAGGGCAGACCCGCCGGACGACCCCCCCAGAGGCCGCGCACATCCTGCGGGCACAGCAGCAAACCAAACGGAGGAAGTAACAGAATGAAGCAGCGAATGCGGATGATTATTTATGTGAGCGCCGTGGTGGCGCTGCTGGTAGCCCTGGGGTTGGGCAGCAGCGTCCCCGCCAGCGCCCACTACCCCAGCGCCGAACCGAGCCAGCCCGGCACCCTCGCCCCGCCCCCTCCCCCGGCGGCCAGGGTGAGCAGCGGGCGCGTCGCGGCCAGCGGCCCGGCCCTACCCGATGTAGCCTTTTGTAACACCGCCACGATTACCATGCCTGCCGTGGGAGCGGCCACAACCTACCCATCCAACAACACGGTTTCGGGCTTGACCGGTGTTATCACCAAGGTGACGGTCATCCTTAACAATGTCACCCACAACAACCCGGACGATATCGATGTCTTGCTAGTAGGCCCCCTCGGCCAGACGGTCATGCTGATGTCTGACGCAGGCGGCACCTCAAACATTAGTAATCAAGACCTGACGTTTGACGATGCGGCAGCAGCGATGCTACCGGACAATACAACAATTTCAACAGGTACTTACCTGCCCAGTAATTATGTGGGCAACGACGGAGCCAACGACTCGTTCATCTCCCCGGCGCCAGCCGCCCCCTATGGGACGGCGTTATCGGTTTTCAACGGCACCGATCCGAACGGTGTTTGGAAATTATATGTGTATGATGATCTAAGCCCAACTGGTGGATCAATCGGGAGTGGCTCAACGGGATGGTGTCTGAATATCACCTCCGCCGCCCCAACGGCGACCCCAACCATAACACGCACCCCTACCATCACCCCGACCCCGCCGCCAACCAACACCCCGACGATCACCCCGACGCCGACCAACACCCCGACCCAGACGCCGACAATCACCCAAACGCCCACACGCACGCCGACGGTGACCCGCACGCCGACCAACACGCCCACCGACACCCACACCCCGACGGTAACGCGCACCCCGACCGACACCCCGACCCGCACCCCGACCCGCACCCCGACAGCGACACGCACGCCGACCAATACCCCGTCGGATACCCCGACGCGCACCCCGACGGTGACTCAGACGGTGACCGCCACCGCCACGGCGACCCCGGCCTGCGTGACCACGTTCCCCAGCACCGACGTCCCGAAGACGATCCCGGATAACGTTCCCGCCGGCGTCAACTCGACGCTGGTGGTCCCCGCCGGATACGGCACCATTGGCGATATCGATCTGGTCGGGTTGAATGTCACCCATACCTACATCAACGACTTGATTGTCAAACTCACGTCGCCGGATGGCACCACGGTCGTACTAATCGATCAAATTTGCGGCAGCCAGAATAACTTCACGAATATCAGCTTGAATGATGGAGCCGCCCAGGCGATTGGGTCATCATGCCCCCCCACCGCAAACGGGACATTCCGGCCTAGCAATCCTTTAAGCGCCTTCAACGGGCAAAACGCCTCCGGCACCTGGACCCTGAACATCAGCGATAACTCGGCCCAGGATGTTGGCAGCCTCACCGGCTGGGGAATCCGCCTCAGCACCACCGGCTGCGGCCTGCCCACCAGCACCCCAACGGCGACGATCACCCTGACCGCCACCGCGACGCAGACCGCCACACCGACAATGACGTTCACCCCCACCCCCACCCGCACCACCACGCCCACCCGCAACGGCACCCCCACCAACACACCTTCCCACACCCCCACCAAAACTCCCACCAACAAGCCG
>JBBSEL010000903.1:0-2675 GCA_038239755.1 Chloroflexia bacterium
ATGAGTAGGCAAGATTATTACGACAATCTGAATGCCGACCGGGGACACGGTTCCCGGAACGAACGACGGGGCGAGGCGGCCCGCTGGGAACAGCACGGCCCCCAGGCCCCCCAGGAAGACGACCAGCACGAGCATGGTCACCACGAGCATCACGGACACGCTCATCACGAACACGGCCATTATGGGCATGGGCATCACGAGCATGGTCAGCAGGAACATGGCTGGGGCCGTGGGCCGTTCGGACCGGGCGCCTTTTTCGGTCGCGGGGGAGGTCCCGGTGGACGCCGGGGGCCGTGGGGGCCGTTTGGTCCCTTTGGACCGGGCTTCGGACGCGGCTTTGGTCGCGGTTTCGGGCACGGTCCGCAAGGCCCGTGGGGTGGGCGCGGCTTCGGCCCGTCGCCCGAAGATTGGGGACGCGGCTTCGGCCCTTCTCCTGAAGAATGGGGATTCCGTGGCGGACCTGGCCCGCGCCAGGGTCGGCGTGGACCCGGCTTTGGTCCGGACGGCCCCGAAGGACGCGGCGGGGGTCGCGGTTGGGGTGGGCGGGGTTTCGGCCCGGCTCCCGATGAGCGCGAGTTCCAGGGTCCGCGTCGCGGCTGGGGTGGACATGAACCAGGGCGCGGGGGTCACGGCCCCCACGGGCCGGAAGCGTCCGACGAGTGGCGGGACCGGAAGATCGCCCACCTAGAGCATGTCCAGGCCCGGCTCGAACACCACCTGAGCGAAGTCAAGCAAGCCCTGGAACACCTGCACCAGCAGCAGGCCCCAGCCCAATCGGCAGGCGAGGGCACAACCCCGCCCGCTGCTGAAGATGCGCCCGTCACGTAGAGCTAATGCCGCGCTTGATGGTTTAGTTACATATCCCTTAAAGACTATCTCAACAAAAAGGACCTGATCAGACAATGATCGGTCCTTTTTGTGCTATATTATAGCAATAAACCCACAACTACACTGCCCCGAATGTGGTGCCACCTGGACCGGGGAGCATACCTGCCAGTTTGTGGTCGATGGCGAATCCCTGCAGGAGGCTCGCCGCCGCAACCGTGATCACGTCGATTCGAGCAAGCGGACCTGGAAGATCAAAGGAAGCCCCGGCGCGCAAGGGGCGTATGCCCACCCGATCAACTGGCCGATGACGGTGGATGCGGTGGTCGCCGGGGAACCAGACCAGTACCGCGCCAATGTGCGCGCCTGGGCCGAGTCTGTGTATGCCAAGCTGAAAGCTTCGGGGAATTTAGGATAGGAGGCCGATGATGCACGAAGACGCAACAGGGCGGGGTGGGGTGCAGGTGATCCGAGGGGATCAACTCAGCCCTAGCACGGCCCAGACACCAGGGATGACCCGCGTCGCGGCGGTCGCCCCCGAAACGACCGGCAACCGGCAGCTCTGGGTGGGACGGGCGACGACACCGGCAGGTACGGTGAGCGGCTGGCACCATCATGGTGATTGCGAGACGGCCATCTATGTGGTCAGTGGGCGGGCGCGCTTTCGCTGGGGGCTGGGTGGGCGTGATATGGCCGAGGTGGGGCCGGGCGACTTCCTCGCCGTTGCGCCGAATGCGATCCATCAAGAGGAAGCCCTGGGTGAGGAGCCGGTGGTGCTGGTGGTGGCCCGATCCTGTAGCGGCGTCCTCGTCGTCAACATGGACGCACCGGAGCCGGAATAAGTCGGGCCACCACCCGCAACCGCCGCTTTTACCCA
Organism: Chloroflexia bacterium; assembly: GCA_038239755.1. Classification (GTDB taxonomy): domain Bacteria; phylum Chloroflexota; class Chloroflexia; order QHBQ01; family JAICKM01; genus JBBSAN01. The sequence goes on from JBBSEL010000903.1 coordinate 1,703, forward strand.
ACCTGCTATCCGCCCGATACCGCCTGGAGGATTTGCAGGTGGTCTTGCGGGGCCAGGACCACGGTGGGGGGGTCCATCCGCCGGATGTTTTCCCCGTTGTAGAAGATCAGCACATGGGGGCGGATCCGGTCATCTTCATCCCACACATGCACCCGCAGCAGGGGATAGTCCACGCGGAGTTGGACCAGCGCCTCGGCTAGCGTGGTGGCGCTGAGTTGAAAATCGGCTTGCCCGCCCACGCTATCACGCAGGAGGGTGGGAACGCTGACAGTGATCTCCATCGCACTTGGCCTCAATCTGCGACCATCCAGGTTTTGAGCATGGTGATACGGGGGAACTGACCCGGCAGGCGCTCCCAGTGGGTACCGCTGTCCCGCGAGAAGTAGACCTCGCCCATGTTCGTACCGAAGTAGACGCCTGTATCCTCTAGTGTATCTACGGTCATCGCATCGCGCAGCACCCCACGTATTGCTGCGGCGGCACGCCCTCGCGGGTGGCTTCCCACGAGTCGCCGCCGTCTTGCGAACGGTAGACTGCTAGATCGCCTTCTTTCACATAGCGCTGACCATCGCTGATCAGCGGCACCAGGAAGAGGTCACCGTTGGGGGTGACCACTAGCGGGAAGCCAAAGTTGCCCGGCAAGCCTGCTTCAATCGGCTGCCACGAGTCTGCCCCATCCTGTGAGCGGAATACCCCACCGTGGAACTGCATATACAGGGTGTCGGAGTTGTTGGGATCGAGCACCACCTTGTGGACACAGCGCCCCACCTCGGACCCTGGTTGGTCGGTCGGCACTTCGGGCAGCCCGTTGTTGCAGACTTTCCAGGTGGTGCCCCCGTCGGTGGTGCGGAAGACCCCGACCGCCGAAATGGCGATCCACATCCGCTGGGGGTTATCGGGATCGATCAAGATCGTGTGCAGGCACAGCCCACCGTTACCGGGTTCCCAGTAGGGCCGGGAGGGGTGGCTGGTC
>JBBSEL010000904.1:0-2675 GCA_038239755.1 Chloroflexia bacterium
AGCTGGCGGTCGTCTCGATCTATGAAACCCGCCAGACCGAGTTCGCCAAAGAGTGGTTCCCCATCCCGGCTCCCGGCTACCCGCGCTACGGCAACACCGTGGTCGGCCCCCCAGGCGACTGGACCTGGCTGCGGATCGCCAAACGCACCAATCAGTACGGCGAGGAACTATACACCGCCTACACCAGCGCCGACGGGCAGACCTGGGAGCACGGGGGCACCTGGACCCGCTCTCTCGGCGCGCACGCCCGGATCGGCCTGGTCTCGATGGGCGGGGCGGGATCTATCGCCACCTTCGACTATGTCCACGTCACCCGCATCGACAACGGCAACAACAGCGATAGTAGCAGCGATAGCAGCGACAACAAGTGATCGATCCCAATAGGACCAATCCCGGCACGGCGGGTGCCCGCCGCGCCGAATAGGGATGACAGGAGCAAACGCGCAGTCCTGGCGTTTGCTCCTGTTGTCTTGTTTACACTTGATCACCGCCATACCCAGCACTACGTCACAGCACAATAGGAGAATTTATGAGCCGCACAGAGTTTCAGTGGATGACCGGGTTTGAATGTTCGGCCTTTCCCCAGATCGGGGCCGATGAACTGGAGGAGACCCAGCATTACCGTTGGTGGGCCGCCGACCTGGTGCGGGTGCGCGATGTGGGCATCACCCTTATTCGCTATGGCATCCCCTGGCACCGGGTCAACCTCCGCCCCCACGAATACGACTGGCGCTGGACCGATCAGGCCGTGGATTTGATGGGCGTGCTGGGCATCACCCCTATTATAGACCTGTTCCACTACGGCACGCCGCTGTGGATCGAGGGCGGCATCATGAACCCGATCTTCGGGGAGATGCAAGCCTGGTATGCCAAGGCGTTTGCCGAACGCTACCCCCACCTGCTCTACTACACGCCGACCAACGAGCCATATATCGAGGCGACCTTCGGCGCAGAGTGGGGGATCTGGTATCCCTTTCTTCGCGGCGATCGCAACGCGGTGCGGGCGATCAAGAACGTCACCGAAGGGCTATCGCGGGCGATGATCGAGATCCGCCGCGTCCAGCCCGCCGCGCTGATGATGATCGCCGACACTTGCGAATATTATCACTCGGTCGAGGGCGCGTTCCAGGAGGAGGCCGACTTCCGTACCCAGCGCCGCTTCCTGGTCCACGATCTCTACCAGGGGCTGGTCAACCGCGACCACCCGATGTGGGATTATATGGTCCGCAACGATATCGCCGAATGGGAGATGGACTGGTTCCTCGCCAACCCGGTGCGGCTGGACATCCTCGGCCTGGACTATTACCCGCACTCCGAGCACCAGCTACGGCGCGGGCCGAACGGCGAGCGCATTGACGAAACCGCCCAGCACCAGCACGGCTGGGCCGACATGGCCCGCCAGTATTCCAGCCGCTACGGGAACATCCCGGTCATCCTGGCCGAGACGAACATGGGTGGTCCGGTGGAGGACCGCATCGCCTGGTTCGAGCAGCTGATCGCCCAGACCCTCCAGGCCCGCGCCGCCGGGATCCCCATCGCCGGGCTGACCTAATACGGAGCCATCGACCATGTGGACTGGGACAGCGCCCTGCGCGTGCGAAATCTCAACATCAACCCCTGTGGAATGTGGAGCCTGGAATGGCTGGGCGATAAGCTGCTTCGCGTCCCGACCGAACTGGTGACCCGCTACCGCCACTACATCACCGCGCCCTTAAGCGAGACGGTCGGGGCGTTAGCCTCAGAGGAGGCTGCCGCTCGTGTCCACGCCGTACTGGCCCCGGCTGCCGGGGGCACGCCCGCTGCCCACGCCTGACACTCTCGAACGGAGTCATGATGCGCGACCTGATTTTGGGACCGCACCCCGCCGATTTCATCTGGGCCAGCGGTATCGAAGACACCTTTGTGCCCCAGACGCGCCCCGGCCACCGGGCACTGGACGAATATGAACTGATGGGCCACTACGAGCACTGGCGTGAGGATCTGGCGCTGCTTCCGGCGCTGGGAGTGCGGGCGGTACGCTGGGGCGTCCCCTGGTACCGGGTCGAGCCGCAGCCGGGGGTGTTTGACTGGTCGTGGACCGACCAGGTCTTGCCCTACCTGGTCGAGGAACTGGGCATCACCCCGATTATAGACCTGATGCACTACGGCTGCCCGTTCTGGCTGCGCCACGAGTTCGCCGCCGCCGAGTACCCGACGGTGGTCGCCGCCTATGCCGCCGCGTTTGCCCGCCGCTATGCCGGGCGGATCCGCTGGTACACTCCCCTGAACGAGCCGCTGGTCAACGCGCTGATGTGTGGTAAGCGCGGGCTGTGGCCCCCCTATCTGCGCGGCGACAGCGGCTATGTCCGCATTATGCTGCAACTGGCGTGGGGTATCCTCGGCACGGTGGCGGCGATTAAGGCGGTGGACCCGCAGGCGATCATGGTCCACGTGGAGGCGACCGGGATCAACCGGGCCATGCGTGACGACCTGCAAGCCCTGGCGACCGAGGACCAGCACCGCGGCTACCTGAGCTACGACCTGCTCACCGGGCGGGTGCTCCCCGACCACCCGCTCTTTCCGTGGCTGTTGCGCCACGGTGCGTCGCCCGATGATCTGGCCGCAATCGCTCGCCAGGCGATTCCGCTTGACGTGATCGGGATGAACTTCTACCCGCAGTGGTCCACCCGCGAGAC
>JBBSEL010000905.1:0-2666 GCA_038239755.1 Chloroflexia bacterium
ACCATCCCCAGGCCAAGCCGGTCCTCATACCGATTCGACCAGCCGATATTGCCGGGTCATGCGCGCAGTGCCCATGCGGAGTTGCCAATAGCGATACAGTCGAGTTAGCCTAACGCTTGTGCAACTACAGGGCAAATCATGATTTGATGGTCAAAATGAGCACCCCTGCGGAGCGCCCAATGCCGGCAGTGGCTCGATCTATGAGCAATTCTGACCAGAGCGCCCCCAGCGCGAGGCGCCTGGCATACGGAACAGCACCTCAATTGGCTCAATGGGTGCCCAGATGGCCGGGCAACTCCCACTCAGCCCGTATCCTTGGGTAGAAATCAGGCCAGCAGTGGGCGTAATCGTGTTCGTTTTGACGACCAAATCATGGATCGGGCTGTAGTTGCACAAGCGTTAGGTTTTAGAGCAATGAGGAGGGCAGGAAGCCCGCGGCATACAATCAAGGAAGAAGGGCAGGAGAGCGGGGGTAACATCGGTACTGAAGGATCACATAATGGCACTTATGTGATCCATTAATGCAGGACAACAGCAATTCCCCCCCGCTGCTGTTTTAGCGTACTTCTATACTGCCGGGGGTACAGACGATAATCTGGTGGCGACCAACAAGACCTATCGCTACGATCCCGTCAGCGATAGCTGGGATGACGCCGCCATTGCGGACTTGCCGACAACGATCCAGGGAGCCGCTGCGGGGTTGGTGAACGGGCAATGGATCATCGCGGGAGGCTATCGTAATAACGTCGTCAGCAGCGCCGTTGATGCCTGGGATCCGCTCACCGATCAATGGACGGCGCTGCCGAATATGCTGCTGGCCCGGCGCTATGTGGGGGGAGCGGCAGTCGGTGGGGCACTCTATGCGCTGGGCGGCTTCGACAGCAACACCCAGGCGACCAACGATAACCAGCGGTATGGGGCCGACTGTAGCCAGCCCGTGCCCACCGCATCCCCCAGCCCGTCGGCGACCGCGACGCGCACTGCCACCCCCCCGCCGAGTGTGACGGTTCCCCCACTCACCCCGTCACCGACGGCGTGTCCCCTGACCTTCAGTGACGTGCCGATCGACAGCACGTTCTATAGCTACGTGCGCTGCCTGGCGTGCCGGGGCATCGTCGGCGGCTATCCCTGTGGCGGTCCCGGCGAACCCTGCCCTGGCCTGTACTTCCGCCCGACCAACAACGTCACGCGGGGGCAGACCGCCAAGATCGTCTCCGAGTCGGCAGGATTCCAAGATGGGGTACCAAGTAGCCAACAGACGTTTGAGGATGTGCCACCCGGCAGCACGTTCCACCTGTGGGTGGAGCGGTTGGCAACACGCGGGATCATCGGCGGTTATCCGTGCGGCGAGCCAGTCGAGCCATGCAGCCCCCCGATGGATCGGCCCTACTTCCGCCCCAACAACAACGTCACGCGGGGGCAATTGTCCAAGATCACCAGCGGTGCGGCGGGTTGGACCGAAACCCCCCCGCCCAAACGTTCGCCGATGTGGTCCCCGGCAGCACCTTCTATATCACCATTGAGCAGATGGCAGCACGGGGGATCGTGGGCGGGTATCCATGTGGTGGGCCAGGGGAGCCGTGCAGCCCTCCGACCAATCGGCCCTATTTCCGCCCGAACAACCAGGCGACCCGCAGCCAAATGAGCAAGATCGCCGCCGCCACCTTTTTCCCCAACTGTTCGACCCCTACCCAGCACTAGCGCCCGGAACACAATCGTTCCCTCCTGTGGTCTCGCCGATCGAGAGGTCCGTGTGCCTCACGGTCCGGTGATGTAGAAGAAGTCGCGGTCGCCCGTCGTGAGGTATTGGTTCGCGTGGCAAGTCATAACCGGGACCAGTGGCACCGGATGCAGCACCCCGCACCCATCGCGCGTGTAATTCAGCCAATGCACCCACGCGCTGCTGATATCCAGTTGCATCGCTTCCACCGCCCCGGCCTGCTGGAGCGCCTGGGCTAACTCGCGGGCCGAGAGGCGGTTGCCTGCGGCATAGATTAGGGTGCCGTCGGCGGTGCGGCCCCGAGCGCCAGACGTATATCGCATTGAGTAAGGTCAGCCCCAGGCCGCCCCGCTATGATTCTACACCACCACCGCCCCTTGATCGATCAGCAAGGGGCAGTTCTGGCGGTAGCTCACCAGGCCGGGGGCTGCGTGGATCGTCAGCCAGCCCCCAGGTCCACCCGCCCATCGGCGTACACGGCCAGGGTCGCGGTGTCGGTTTCGGGGTTCGGCGGCGCGATCACCTGCCCCCCGACCATCATCCCCAAGAAGTGCAGGGTCGCCCCTCCCACCCCACCAGGCAGGCCGCGCCGAGAGCCGCGATGCGCGGTCCGGCACCGGGGATGTAGCGGTGGCATGAGGAGCCGTCCTCTTCGGGTGACGCGGGCCAGCAGACAGCCGCGTGCCAGGCAGTGATGGAATACCCGGTGAGCAGGTACCATCCCTCGTCTCTTCAGCCACCCTGGCGCGAGCCGGACATGGGCCTCATTCTTGCACAGGAGAAGCTGATCACGCGGGGTGGCGGCGAACTCCTGGGGTTGCCAAGCTGGGCAAACGCAAGGAGGTTCAAAAGAGGGGGGATATGCAATGCGCGCACGTACGTTAGCGGGCCTGGCCGGGCTGGGATGGCTGACCCTCGCCGCCTGTACAGCACCCTTACCTGTAAC
>JBBSEL010000906.1:0-2664 GCA_038239755.1 Chloroflexia bacterium
AGGCCGGGTGATCGGGGTGGGGCGCACCATCGACACGCACGGGGTCGCCATCACGCTGGATCGCATCGTCATTACCAAGACGGATACGCGCCTCTATCTTTCCTATCGCGCCCCCAACGGCAACCCGCTTCCGGCACAGTGGTACCCCATCCTGCACCTCCAGGCGGGCAAGTGGTCGTCGGATCGCGAAGGGAAGGATGTCGAAACCGACCGGCAGCAGGCCGATCCGCAGCACCTCGTCTACACCATCCACACCTCCCTCGCCGGTCAGGACGGCGATTGGCTCTTAACCATTGGGGAATTACAACGCAACAACGGCGATCAACGCCTGGTTGGCCCCTGGACCTTCTATTTCACGGTACCGGCTGCCGCTGGCACCCCCTGATTTTCTCTTGCCTTTAATACGCTCCCGGCGCGACTCCCCGCTTAAGCGAGCCGCACCGGGAGTGTATTTGTGTGCAGCGATCGGAACCGGATGAAAGCCGTCGCACATACCGGGATGTTTGCTACACAAATGCACGCTAATGTGCTATGATAAGCTCCGTAGTAGTGACTACGAAGTGCTGTAGTTGTGCCTGCCCACTCTATCCTGATCGATATTGAAACTGCGGAGAGGAGCGCGCAATAGGGATGCGTATTATGGTGGTCAATGACAGCCGCGAGATCCTGGAATTATTCGAGGAGATCCTGACCGAGGAAGGCTACGAGGTCGATCTCTATTCCTACGGCCTGCACGATTTGATCGAAATCAAGGCCTCGGCCCCCGACTTGATTATTCTGGACTACTTGATCGGGGAGGAGGGGTTCGGCTGGCAACTCCTGCAAAAGCTGAAGATGGACCGCGACACCGAACACCTCCCGGTGATCGTCTGTTCGGCGGCGGTGAAGCAGTTGCGCGAGTTGGAAACCTGGCTGACCGAAAAGGGGGTCGGGGTGGTCTTCAAGCCGTTTAATATTGATGATCTGCTGCTGGCCGTGCGGAAGATGATGGAAGGGACGGCGGTGGTCCTGGGCCATGACGAGGGCATGACCACGAGTGCCGCCGCGCGCCAGCACAAGAAAGAACGCGATGCCGAGAAAAAATAAACCGTTGCCCGCCCTGGCGACAGAGGAGCGTGCTCCCATGAAGACGAAGATCCGGGTGATGGTCATCGACGATGCCCAGGAGATTCTCGACCTGTTCCAGTCGCTGCTGGCCGAAGAAGGTCATGAGGTGCTGCTCACCGCCTTCGGCCCCGCTGATCTGCATGAAGTCAGGAAAACGATGCCCGACCTGTTGATCCTCGACTTCCCCATCGGCGACGAGGGGCATGGCTGGCAACTGGTGCAAAAGCTGAAGATGACCCGCGAGACCGCGATGATCCCGCTCATCATTTGTTCGGGGGCGGTGCGCCTGTTGCGCGATCTCGAAGGCTGGTTAGGGGAAAAGGGGATCGGCACGGTCCTCAAGCCGTTTGATACGGATGACCTGTTATTGACCGTCCGTAGAATGCTGGCAAGCACGCAGCGGGCCGGCAGCGGGCGGGCGCGCGAATCGCATCCGGCCCGGCGCGACTCCCCCGGCGATGCCGCCTGAGGCACCTGTCCAAATCCCCTGTTTATTGCTATAATCATACCGGGCCAGTCGCCCCACGGATGCTTGCGCGCCTGCGGGCCGGTCTGGGTGCCGCGTTAGCCTGCGCCGCCCCTCACCCTTTTGTAGGAGAGTACCCCCCTGTGACAGATACGAACTCCCCCCCGGCTGCGGATCCGGTGATTCTTGATCTCCAATGGCTGGGCGAGTCCGGTGTGATCGCCAGCTACCTGCTGGCTGCCGGGAACGACCTGACCCTGATCGAAGCCGGGCCGGGCAGCACCATCCCCGCGCTGTTGGACGGGGTCCGCCAGGCCGGGTATGATCCGGCCCAGGTGACCAAGCTGATCGTCACCCACATCCACCTGGACCATGCCGGGGCCGCTGGTGGGTTGCTGGCCTATATGCCCCAGGCCCAGGTCTACGTCCACGAGGTGGGCGCGCCGCACCTGATCAACCCGGAGAAGCTGCTGGCGAGTGCCCAGCGGATCTATGGAGCCGACATGGAGCGGCTGTGGGGGGCGTTCTTGCCGGTGCCCGCCGAGCGGCTGGTGGTGCTGCATGATGGCGACACGGTGCAGGCCGGGCCGCGCACGCTGGAAGCCCTCTACACCCCCGGCCATGCCTCGCATCATGTGGCGTTGTGGGACGCGGCGAACAAGGAGATCTGGACGGGGGATGTGGCCGGGGTGCGCCTGGACAACCCCTATGTGCGCCCGCCGACCCCTCCACCCGATCTGGATCTGGAACTGTGGCGGGCCAGCGTGGAGCGGATCATCGCCCTCCAGCCCACCACCCTCTACCTGACCCATTTCGGCCCGTTTACCGACATGGACCGCCATTTCTATGAGCTGGGTCACCGGCTGTTCACCTGGGGCGGGATCATCGAGTCGGGCATGCGCCAGGGGATGCGCCGCGTGGACCTGATCGAGATTCTCGCCGGGGCGGGCGACTTTGCCTTGCGCCAGGGCACCGACGACGACGCGCTGGTCGCCCGCTACGAGCAGGCCGCCAGCTACGAGATGAGCGTGGACGGCTACATCCGCTACTACCGCAAGCACAATCCCGAATTGGCGGATTGGAAAGGCTAG
>JBBSEL010000907.1:0-2663 GCA_038239755.1 Chloroflexia bacterium
GCCGCAATCCCGTACAATTCTCTGTGACTTGTCAGGGAATCGATTTCCCCTGCATGCGGAGCGGACGAGAAGCCCATCGACGCGCTTCTGCTGGGAGTTTATTAAAGGAGAGTGGGCTTTGAACACGCGAAATGAGCGATGGGCCAGAGGGCTTCTTGGATTGTTGGCGCTGGCCCTGGTCGGCCAGTCTGTGAGCGGGGGACGGGTGGCGGCGGGCGGGGCACCGCCTGCGGGGGGGACCACTGCCCCCCCGGTGCCCTTCGCCCCGGCGACCTCCCTGCCGCCCCTGCCGACGGGGCTACCCACGTCATTCAGCTTGGGCCTGTACAATGTGGACCTCTCACGGATGACAAGCATGGGTGTCCCCTGGAACCTGCGTTATAACTATCTCAGCGGCGGCGTGAACACGGGCAACAACTGGGCCACCTGGGAAAGCCCGCGCGGTCAGTACGCCGTCGATTATATCACCCAGGCCCGCAGCGCCGGGACGATCCCGGTCTTCATGTATTACGAAATTCTCCAATCGGCTCCCGCCTATGAGGAATTCACCAACCTCAACACGCCGACAACCATGTACGCTTATTACGATGACTTCAAGCTTTTGATGCAGAAGTGCGCGCAGGTGGGCGGGCCGGTGTTCGTCGGCATCGAAACGGACCTGACCGGGCGGATGCAGGCCCATCCCTCGAACACGAATCAAGATGCCAACTTGCAGCCGACCTCCGTGGCGACCAGCGGGCACCCCGACGTGCAGGGCTATGCCAATACCTTCCGGGGCTTCTATCAGGCGCTGGTCCACCTGCGCGATCTGTATGCGCCCCAGGTGCGACTCGCCCTCGATCTGAGCGCCTGGGGAGCGGGGCATGATGTGGTGCTGGCGTTGCGCGACGACCCGAACTATGACTGGCTGGGCCACGCCACGCGGACAGCGACCTACCTGAACAGCCTCGGCCCCGGCTATCAGATGTTGTTCTATAACCCGCTCGACCGCGACGCTGCCTATTACCAGACGGTGCTGGGCAGCAATCGTTGGTGGGATGACCAGAATGTCACCCAACCGACGTTTGACCGGATGCTGCAATGGCTCAACCAAGTGATTGTGCAGACCAACAAACGCACCTTATTATGGCAGATCCCCAACGGCAACCGGGTCTATCGCTCGGTGAACAACACCACCGGTCACTGGCAAGATAACCGCGCCGAATATTTCCTCAACCCCAGCACCGGGCGGGCACATCTCACCCAATGGGCCGCCGCCGGGGTGGTCGGGATTATGTTCGGGGAGGGCCTGGATTCGCAAACCCATTATTACGACTATAACAACGACGGGATCACCAACCCGCCCGCGATCAATGGCAATACGGCGGTGGCGACCTATGCCGATGACGACGGGGGTTATATCCGGCTGAACACGGCCACCTACTACCAGCAAGGGACGATCCCGCTGCCGGGCACTGGGCCGGTGCTGGTGGGCCACGGAACGTGGCAGGGCCGCCCCACCCCGCCCAACAGCCTGGACCAACTGCCGCTCACGCTCACGCTGCGGCTCGGCAACACCACCACGACCTACGCGAACCAGACCACCGACGCCAGCGGCTTCTTCACAATGCCGGTGACGACCCTGCCGAGCGGGGTCTATAGCTGGTGGGCCAAGGGGCCACAGTTCCTGGCAAGCAGCGGCACGGTGCAACTGACCGGCGCGGCAAGTACGGCCCTGGAGATCGGCCAGCAGCGCGCCGGGGACGCGAACAACGACAACCTGGTCGATATCACCGACTTCACCCTGCTGCGCGGCACCTTCGGCAAAGCCTGTGGCGACGGAGGCTATGATGGCCGGGCCGACTTCACCGGCGATTGCCTGGTCGATATCACCGACTTCACCCTCCAACGCGGCAACTTCGGGCAATCTGGCCCCGCCTCACCCTAAAGTCCCGCACAGCCCAATCGTGCGTGCCTCGATACGGCGACACCCTCTGGCGCAATCCAGGGGTGTCGTCTGTTCGCCCCTGCCTGCTACCCGCGTCTAATTGCTAAAGAATTGTAAGAAGTTGCGCCTCCCCTCCCGCCATGATTGACGATAATCCCTATTTTAAGCCCTTATTTTTACGCAATATCTCATAGCAAAGGACGGACACTGTATCCGAGGAGTATACGCAGTGGCAGTTTCTTGGCACGGAGCTTGCGAAAGAATTGGCCGGGCCCCCTGATTGCTGCACCTTGTTTCTATCCCCCGGTCTCTAATTCCACCCGGTTTACTATCGAACAGAAGGAGACGACCATGTTGCGTCCTACGCTTCCTTATGGCCTGCTGATCGGCCTGCTCAGTCTGATCGGAATGCTGGCGGTGGTCAACCCGTCGGCGCGAGCGGCGGTTGATGTCCAGGGTCCGGCCCCCGCCTTGCCCGCGAAGGCGGCGAACCCGATACTAGCAGCCGCGCCCTTGGATGGCAGCGAGACGTTGCCGCCCGGCGCGCAGATCCAGACGATCCTGCCGAACATGGTCAATCCGATTGCGATGGCATTTGACCCGCAAGGGCGGCTTTTCTACACCGAGAAGACCACCGGCAATGTGCGCCTGTTTGCTAATGGAACGCTCCAGGCCAGCCCGGTGATTACCTTCAGTGTGGATAACTGCTCGGAGCGGGGGTTGCTCGGCATCGCGA
>JBBSEL010000908.1:0-2662 GCA_038239755.1 Chloroflexia bacterium
CGACCTTGTTGAACTGGTGGACGCGGATCATGCCTCGCGTGTCGCGCCCCGCCGACCCGGCCTCTTTGCGAAAGCAGGCGGTGACAGCGACGAGGTTGATCGGCAGCTTGGCCCCGTCCAGAATCTCCTCGCGGTAGAGGTTGGTGACGGGCACCTCCGCAGTCGGGTCGAGGAAGAGATCATCATCGGTGCGATACATATCCTCCTCGAACTTGGGTAGCTGGGTGGTGCCGACCATGCACTCGCGGCGGACCAGGAACGGGGTCATCACCTCGGTGTAGCCGTGTTCGCGGGTGTGGACATCGAGGAAAAAGCTGATCAGGGCGCGTTCCAGCGCGGCCCCCTGGCCCACCAGCACATAGAAGCGCGACCCAGAGATTTTGACCCCGCGCTCGAAGTCGGCGATGCCCAGCGCCTCGGCGATCTCCCAGTGGGGGCGCGGGATGAAATCGAAGGTGGGCGGCTCGCCCCAGGTGCGGATGACGATGTTCTCGCTGTCGTCCTTGCCGAAGTGGACCGACTCGTGGGGCACGTTGGGGATGCGCAGCAACAGGTCGCGCTGCTGCTCCTCTAGCCCGCGCAACTCCCCCTCGGCGGTTTCGATGGTGGTGCCCACGGCACGCATGGCGGCGATCCGTTCCGCCTTTTCAGCCGGGTCTTTAATCTTGGGGATCTGGGCTGACACGGTGTTGCGCTCGGCCCGCGCGTTGTCGATCTGGGTCTGTAGCTCACGCCGCCGCGTATCCAGCGCCAGCACCGCGTCCACCAGGCCGGGATCTTCGCCCCGCCGCCGCTGCGATTCGCGCACCAGATCGGGGTTCTCCCGGAATAGCCGAATATCGAGCATGGTCGTTTCCTCCTCTGATCTTCCTTGATCTACCGTCCGCTAGCATACCAGAAAGTGCGGCGGCGCGCTACTAGGTGAGTGGTTGGTGACGAGTGGTGAGTGGTGAGTGGTGAGTGATTGGTATGGGTGCGCTCAGGTTGACAACACAAGCACTATACACGTACTAACCCCCAACCCCTGCCGTGTCACAAAAGCAAACCGCCTGCTCCACAATGGGAGCCAGGCGGCGCGGAACCGGCAACGCGCAGAGCGCGCAGCCGGGGGATTAACTACTCAGGCCGGGCAGGTACTGGGTCCACTCCTCGAGCGGGGCCGACTGCACATAGCGGTAGACCAGGTGATATATGTTGGCCTTGGGCTGGCGCGGTTCGCGGGGCAGGCGCATCCGAGTTTCGACCAGCAGCTTACCCCCCTTGCGGTGGTTGCAGGCGCGACAGGCCGAGACCAGATTCTCCCAGGTGTGCTTGCCCCCCCGCGACTTCGGCACCACATGGTCCAGGGTCAGATCGCGGGTGTGGATGCCGCAGTACTGGCAGGTGTAATCGTCACGTAAAAAGACTTCGCGGCGTGAGAGCTTGGCGCGGGGATGGGGGCGACGGATCAGGTACGAGAGGCGGATCACCGACGGAGCATGGATCTGGTGGGTGGTGGTGTGGATCATGTGGTGATTTAATTCCAGCACCTCCGCCTTCCCGTTGAGTACAAGCACCAGGGCGCGCCGGACGTTACAGACGTTCAGCGGCTCATAGTTCTGGTTAAGGACAAGTACGGGCTGGTTCATGGTTCCTGACACAGGTTTGTTGCTCCGTTACTAGCCGCTCTCTACATACGCACTGACATTCCTCTCCCATAGTGGGCGGTGGATCATCCCATTCGCCCTTCTTGTTTTATATTTTACACGATTGTTCGCAAATGTACAATGTGGCGGATAGGGGAATGGTTCAGCTTGGTTAGCAAGGCGTTTGGGGCGGGGAGAACAGGTGTGGCGCACCGGACTGTGCGCCTGCCGGGATGCCCTGCGCCCTGGTGCATGGTATAATAACACCGCATCCGCCTGCCTGATTATCTGGCGCTGCCTGGAAAGGTCCTATGGAATTTATTGACACCCACGCCCACTTGGACGACGAGGCGTTCGCCGGGGAGGCCGACGCGCTCATCGCCCGCGCTGCTGCCGCCGGGGTCACCCGCATCGTCAACGTCGGCTTCAACGCCGACGGGTGGGACACCTCCACCACGCTGGTTACGCAATATGCCGACCGGGGTCTCTATCTCGCCCTCGGCATCCACCCGAACTACGCCCAGGAAGCCACCGAAGCCGGGTTGGCCGCCCTGCGTGCCCGCTGCCTGCCGGGACCGGATCGGCCCCGCGTGGTCGCCATTGGCGAAACGGGGCTGGACTATTACCGCACCTACTGCCCGATCGATCAGCAGCGGGCCAGCTTCCGCGCTCATCTTGCCCTGGCCCGCGACCTGGATTTGCCGGTGATCATCCACGACCGCGACGCCCACGACGACATTATGGCGATCCTGCGTAGCGACGGCGCGGGCACGCGGGGAGTGATGCACTCCTTCAGCGGCGACCTGGCGATGGCCGAAGAATGTATCGCCCGTGGCTACCTTCTTTCGCTCTCCGGCCCGGTCACCTTCCCCATGGCCAGCGACCGCCACCTGATCGCCCGTTCCGTCCCGCTCGAAGCTCTCCTGCTCGAAACCGACTGCCCCTACCTCACCCCCGTCCCGCACCGAGGCCGCCGCAACGAGCCGAGCTACATCCCGCTGATGGCCGCCGCCCTCGCCACCCTGCGCGGCATCCCG
>JBBSEL010000909.1:0-2662 GCA_038239755.1 Chloroflexia bacterium
GGCAGGTAGACTTTGCGGTGGACGTGGGTCAGGTGCCCCTGGCTGAAATAGGCCTGGCTGATGTAGTGGACATAGCGGGCATCTTCTTCGATGAAGCCCAGGCAGAGGTCCATGTGGTGGTCGGCGGCAGCGGTCGCCAACTCCTGGAGGGGCGGGGCGTTGCAGGGCATCGCCACCTCGGCGGTCAGGTCTTGCAAGTAGTAGCCGGTCAGGCTGGCTTCGGGAAAGACCAGCAGGTCCACTCCCGCCGCCCCGGCCCGCTCGATATAGGCCAGGTGGGTGGCCTGGTTCGCGGCCACATCGCCCAACCGGGGGGCGATCTGGGCCAGGCCGACCAGATACGATCCGTCGTCGGGCTGGACCTCCGGCATCGCCGGGGCCGCCGTGGGCAAGATCGTTTCGGTGCGTGTGGTCATCAACGTTCCTTTCTTATTCACCACAGCGGTGAAAGAATTAGTTCTTATACGATCGCCCCTTCCACGTCACGCCCTGCCCGGTGAGCAGGCGGCGCAGCGAGTTGAGCAGGATGAGGGTGAAGAGGATCATGCCCACCGGGTAGGTGAAGGTCCAGACCAGGGGCAGGCCGAGCCAGCGGTCCACCCGGCGTTTGAGCACCAGGAGCGGGATGATCTGGGCCACGCTGAGGGCGAAGCTCCAGGTCAGGCGCGGGCGATCCGCCGCCCGTGCCCCCAGCAGGCGCAGCCCGTAGCCCCCGGCCAGCGCGAACGGCAACACCCCGCCGCTGACCAGCGCGGCCAACTGGCGCACCGCATTGAGTGGCTCGCTACGCATACTCAAGACCACGTTCTTGCCCCAGCCTTCCCACACCTCGGCCAGGTTGGTATACATCCGCACCCGCATCAACTCGGTGCCGATGGTGAGGAAGAGCCGGTAGCCCCGGCGCTTGACCAGCTTGCCGAACGCCTGGTCCTCCGCGATCTCCGTCCGCACGGCGGCGATCCCGCCCACGGCGTCATAGACCGAACGGCGCACCAGGATAAACTGGCCGTTGGCGATGGCGATCGGGTGGTTGGGGTCGTTGACCTCTTTCGGGCTATAGGTGACGGTGATGCCCAGCGCGGCGATCGGCATGATCAGGCGTTCGGCGGTGCCGCCCATGATCAGGTGCGGATTGATCGTGTAGAGATCGGCCCCGTGGGCATAGGCATCGGCGATGGCCGAGACCAGCGCCGCCGGGTGGTGGACCGTGTCGGCATCGGTGAAGAGCAGCCAGTCGCCGTGTGCTGCCGCCGCGCCCTGGGTCATCGCGTAGGGCTTGCCCTTCCAACCCTCCGGCAGGGGCGCGCCTTGCACCACCCGCAACCGGGGGTCGCGGGCCATCGCTTCGGCCAGGATCGCCGGGGTGGCATCGGTGGACTGGTCGTCCACCACGATCACCTCGTAGCGGTCGCGGGGATAGGTCTGGTTCAACAGGCTGGGCAAGAGGATCGGCAGATTGCGCTCCTCGTTGCGGGCCGGGACGATGATACTGACAAACGGCCAGCTTTGGGCCTCGTCGGCCCCGCCGAGCGGCCCCAGGCCGACCTCGTGGCGCAGGGTCACTTCGGGGGGTCGCTCTGACAACAGGTAGAACGCATAAGCCGCCCCGGCGGCGACTAACGCGGTATCGAGAACCAACCAGAGCGGGGGCTGCGTCGTAGGGGAAGAAGACATAGCGAGCAGGCTCCTTTATAACGGCATTGATTGACGCGAGCCACCACCCCGGTGCTCGCCTATCAGCGCCATTATACCATAGCCCCTGCGGCAGGATAGGCGGGCGGCGCGAGGGCGTAGTTATTCAGACTGGAGGTAACAGAGTTGGGGGCGGCTGGTACAGCAGCATCAGGCACTCGTCAAACAGATTGAGATCTCGCATTGCTAGCCCCAGCAATGACTCTCGCTACCCTGCTGACGCTAGCCGGAGCCTACGCTGGCCCCATCGCCACCTAAAGAGCGCATGACCACTCCACAACCTCGGCACAGGGCAGAGTGACGGAGGCTCATAGAGGCTTCAGGTCAATAAACAAGGCTTGCAAAAGCGATAGAACTTACATACAGCAGATCCAAACCATGCTATAATAACAATTATATGGACTTCATCGACTTGTTCGCCGGGTTGGGAGGCTTCCACTTAGCACTTCAAACGCTAGGGCATACCTGCGTCTTCGCTAGTGAAATTAATCCCACCCTCCAAAAGCTCTATGAAAAGAACTTCGGCCTCCTACCAGTTGGGGATATTCGCCATGTCCCCATGACGGCAATACCAGCCCATGATATCCTGTGCGCGGGCTTCCCATGCCAGCCATTTTCTAAGGCTGGTGATCAGCAAGGCACAGACTGCCCCAAATGGGGCGACTTGTTTACCTATGTCCTCAATATAATCAAATATCATAAGCCGAAATATGTCATATTAGAAAATGTGCCGAACTTAGAAAAGCACAATCAAGGTCATACTTGGTGCGCCATGCGTACTGCTCTTGAGACTGTTGATGGTGCCAATTATCAAGTTGAGGCGAGGCATTTGTCTCCCCATCACTTCGGCATCCCGCAGATTCGACAAAGGATGTTTATTGTTGCAAGTCGTTTAAAGTGGCCCGCGTTGTCAAGACACCAGATTCGGGGTTTGAAAGGTAGATGCGCTCCTTTCTGCTAACTGATTCCC
>JBBSEL010000910.1:0-2660 GCA_038239755.1 Chloroflexia bacterium
CGTGACGCTCTGGGCGCGGGTCGCGCCGCCCGATGCCCCCGGCGGGCGCTACGAGGATGGCCTTCCGGCGCGGGGCGACCTGGCCTACCGCCTGGTCTTTGCCGATGGAGGGAAATAGTAATGAGCGACGCAGTGAACCTGGCCGAACGCTTCACCCGCTTTCACGAGCTGTGGACGCCGAAGATCGTCGGAGAACTGAACGACTCGTATATCAAGCTGGCGAAGCTCCACGGCGAATTCGTCTGGCACCAGCACGCGGACGAGGACGAGTTCTTCCTGGTGGTCAAGGGTCGCCTGCTGATCCGCCTGCGCGACCGCGATGTGCTGCTGAACGCGGGTGAGTTCTTCGTCGTCCCGCGCGGCGTGGAGCATCTGCCCATTGCCGAAGAAGAAACCCACATCGTCCTGCTGGAACCGAAAGGGACGCTGCATACGGGCGATGTCGAGAGCGAACGCACGGTGGCGCTCGAAGCGCAGGAGTGGCTGCCATAAGCGTGCCCGGCGACTAGGCGCGGGCGGCGCGGGGATAGACGTGGCTGCGGGCGTAGCGGGCTTCGGCGGCGTGTTGCACCTCCTCCATATGCTCGCGCACCAGCCGATCAGCAATGGGCTGGATGATGACCGGGCCGATCAGCCAGCCGAGCGGGCCATACGGTGCGCGGTAGGTGCCGCGATAGCTGAGGCGGGTGTGTGCGCCTTCGGGGGCCAGGCGGAACTCTTCCCAGACATAGGGCAGGGGGCCAGTGAGGTGCTGGAAGGTGATCCGGTCCGGTGGGTAGAAGGTCACTTCTTCCAGTGTGGTCAGGAGCTTGCCGTTGTTGGGGCTGATGAATTCGATTAAGGCGGCCTGATCGCTCCGTTGCTCCACGACACGGGCGCGGTTGGGCGAGCCGGGCAGCCGCCCGTGTCCTGTCGCGGCTAGCATTTCCCAGACTAGCGGCGGCGGGGCTTGAATCAATATTTCCTGGGGTGTAAAGTGGCGGGCGAGAATCACGGGCTTGGCTCCTCTAGGGGCTTTATATTTTCTGTCATAAGTACAAACGCCGCTAACCCTTCTACGGTTTGCTAAAGGACCGCCTTCATGCCTGAACAACCGACTGTCGCCGTGATTATCCCCACCTGGAACGGGCTGGAGCACCTGAAGCCGTGCCTGGAGTCGCTGGACGCGCTGGCCTATCCCGCCGACCGGTTGGAGATCCTCCTGTCCGACAACGCCTCGAACGACGGCACGCTGGAATGGGTGGCCCGGCGCTGGCCTGCCGTGCGGGTGGTGCAGAACGGCGGGCAGGTCGGATTTGGCCGGGCCTGTACCCGAGGGGCGGCGGAAACGAAGGCCGAATTCCTCGCCTTTCTGAACAACGACACGCGGGTGGAGCCGGGCTGGCTGGCGGCGCTGCTGGCGGCGCGGGAACTGGGCGGCGACGTGGCCTGTGTGGCGGCGCACCTGAAAAGCTGGGACGGGCGCGAGGAGGATTTCTCCGGCGCGGCGGCCAACCTGTTCGGCAGCGGCAAGCAGGCGGCGGTGCGTGGCTGGCCCGACCGCCCCGGCCCCCCGACAGCGGGCGAGCCGATCCTCTTTGCCTGCGGCGCGGCGCTGCTGATCGAGCGGCAGGTCTTTCTCGATGCGGGCGGGTTCGACCCCGGCTTCTTCATGTATTTCGAGGATGTGGATCTGGGCTGGCGGCTGTGGGTGCTGGGGCACCGGGTGGTCTACGCGCCCGATGCGGTGGTCTACCACCGGGTCGGGGGGACGATGGGCGCCGGTCGCGCTCCCTCGCACCGCCGCTACTTCCAGTTCGAGGTCAACACCCTCGCCATGCTGGTGAAGAATTACGAGGCGGCGAATCTGGACCGCATCCTGCCCGCCGCGCTGGCGCTGGAACTGAAACGCGCGCTCTTGTCGGCGGGGGAACACATCGATCCGGCGCATTACCGCCTGGGCGGGCAGACCCAGCACGCCGGGATTGCCGAGGGCCGGGCCGAATTGCCGCCGATCAGCGTGGCCCACCTGCTGGCGACGGGGGAATGGGTGGCCCGCCTGCCTGCCCTGATGCGCGAACGGGCACGGATCCAGGCCCGCCGCCGCCGTCCCGATGCCGAGATCTTGCCGCTGCTGGGCCGTCCGTTCGCCCCCCAGTTCGCCGGGCCGGGCTACGCCGAGGCGCAGCGGCGGGTGGTCCAGGCGCTTGATCTCTATCCGGTGGTGGCGGAGAGTGCCCCCAACCGGGTGTTGATCCTGGCCGGGGATGACCCTGCCTCGCAGGAGCGCGCCGGGACGCTGGGGGCAGACCTGGGCGCGGCGTTCCAGGTAGTGGTGGCCGTGGTGGGAGGCCGCCCCCGCACCGCATCGGCTCCGGCATCGGCTCCTGCCCCGGCGATGGGGGTGGGGGCGGCGTGCTGACCCGCCCGTTCGCCAACGGGGACGATCCGGCCCTGCGCGATCTGGCCGCGACCGCCGACCTGATCGTCGCTGTGGGGTCGGGGTTGGGCCTGCCGGGGGTGGCGCGGCCTGAAACCCCGCTGGCCTTCGATGTGACCCCCTGGGCCGATGCCGGGGCAGCCCCCTTGCCCCTGCGTGCCCTGGCTGCCGGGCGGGCCGATCTGCTCGTGGCTACGACTCCGGAACAGGCCGCAACCTGGGGCACCGCCGCGCCGGTGGC
>JBBSEL010000911.1:0-2656 GCA_038239755.1 Chloroflexia bacterium
CGGGAACTGGTCTTCCAGATAATAAAGTCGCCCTGGCAGCATCCCCCCCGACGTGCCCGACAGCCGGATCACGGTGTCTTGCGCCCCGGTGGGGTGGCTCACCGGGCTACCGGCTCCGCACGCGGCCAGGATCAGCGTGGAGATAATGAAAAGCAGAGGAACCCGCAGGTGTGTATTGGTCGGCATGGTACTATCGCCTTCCCATCAATAAGGCCCCGGCCCAAGATCGGGGCGGCCAGTGTCAACCCCTTTCTGACGGTCCCGGCTGCCGGAATGTTCCCTGCCTGCGGGGTGGGAGGACGTGGGCTGGTCAGCCAACCTGGGCGGCGACGGCCCGCCCGGCGACCCGGCCAGAGAAGATGCAGCCGCCGAGGAAGGTGCCTTCCAGTGAGCGATAGCCGTGCATCCCGCCGCCGCCGAACCCGGCAACCTCCCCGGCGGCATAGAGGCCGGGCAGGGGTGCCCCGTCGGCCCCCAGCACCCTCCCATCGAGATCGGTCGCCAGCCCGCCCAGCGTCTTGCGGGTGAGAATGTGCAGCCGCACAGCGATCAGCGGCCCGGCCTGCGGGTCGAGCAGTCGGTGGGGTTTGGCGGTGCGGATCAGCCGGTCGCCCAGGTAGCGGCGCGCCCCACGGATGGCGGTGATCTGTGCGTCTTTGGTGAATGGGTTGGAGATCTCCCGGTCGCGGGCCATCACCTCGCGCGCCACCGTCGCCGGGTCCAGCCGAGGCTCGGCGGTCAGCGCGTTCATCCCGGCGATCAGGTCGGCCAGGGTGCTTCGGACAACGAAGTCGGCCCCATGCTGCTTGAACGCCTCGACCGGGGCGGGGGCACCTTTGCTGGTGGCGCGGCCCAGCGTCTGGCGCAGGCTCTTGTTGGTCAGATCGGGGTTCTGCTCCGAGCCGGAGAGGGCAAATTCGCGCCGGATGATCTGCTGGGTCAGCACGAACCAGCTATAATCGTAGCCGGTGCCCCGGAGGTGGGCCAGCGTGCCCAGCGTGTCGAAGCCGGGATAGAGCGGGCCGGGCAGGCGGTGCCCCCGCGCATCGAGCCACAGCGACGACGGCCCCGGCAGGATGCGGATGCCGTGCTGGGGCCAGATCGGGTTCCAGTTCTGGAGGCCCTCGGTGTAGTGCCACATCCGGTCGCCGTTGATGACCTGCCCGCCCGCCGCCGCCGTGATCGCTAACCCGTGCCCATCCACATGCGCGGGCACGCCCGACAGCATCTCGCGGGGCGGCGCACCCAACCGGCTCGGCCAGTTCTGGCGGACCAGCGCGTGGTTCCCGCCGATGCCCCCGGTGGTCATGATCACTGCCTGAGCACTAATGGTGAAATCGCCTACCACGCGGCGGGAACTGGCCTGCCCGCGCAGCCCGTCGCTGGGTTCCAGGATCTCGCCACGCACGCCGTCCACCCGGCCTCCGCGCTGGGTCAACTCGGTCACACGATGGCGAAACAGCAGGCGGACCAGCCCGCGTGCCTCGGCCTCCCGCACACGGCGGATGAACGGCTCCAGCACGCCGGGGCCGGTGCCCCAGGTGACGTGAAAGCGCGGTACCGAGTTGCCCGGCCCGCGCGCATTGTAACCGCCGCGTTCGGCCCAGCCGACGATGGGGAAGAAGCGCATCCCCTGCGCCTGGAGCCAGGCCCGCTTCTCGCCCGCCGCGAAAGCGAGGTAGGCGTCGGCCCAGCGGCGCGGCCAGGCGTCTTCCGGACGGTCGAACCCGGCGGTGCCCAGCCAATCCTGCCGGGCCAGGTCCGCCGAGTCATGCACGCCCAGCCGCCGCTGTTCGGGCGAATCAACGAGAAAGAGACCGCCGAACGACCAGAACGCCTGCCCGCCCAGGCTCCCCGGCGGCTCCTGCTCAACGATGATCACCCGCTTACCCGCGTCTGCGATCTCGGCGGCGGCCACCAGCCCGGCCAGTCCGGCCCCGACAATGATCACGTCAGCCTCGTTGCTCATCGGATCTGCCCCCCTGTTGTGCGTCGTTCCCGTTTCCCCGCGTCCTGCTGCCGCCCTACTGTAGCAGACCCGGCCCCTTCGCGCAACTTTACGCCGGGACATTTAACCGGGTAGGCTGAGCGGTGCTCCGACGAAGGATGGATAGTATGTTCCATCCAGCGGCGCTTGTGGGCGAGGGTAGGGGCTGCTAAAATAGGCGAGATGGTTTTAAGCACGATCGCTGGTGGTGAGATTGTGCAAGCTTTTGACGACGACCCCAACGCATATCACAGGCACTAGAAAGATCAGGCCGCATGAACACACCGGTGACGGTGACACAAAACGGGTTAACCGAATTTTTACTCCATGTCGCCGTGGTGCGCCCGGTGTTTATCTGGGGGCCGCCAGGCATCGGCAAGTCGGCGCTAGTGCAGCAGTTTGCTGCCCAGGTCGGGTTGCCCTGCGTGTCGCTGCTGGGCAGCCAACTAGCCCCGGAGGACCTGATCGGCGTGCCGCAAATCCTGGACGGGGTGAGCCGCTTTTGCCCGCCGCGCCTGATCGCGCGCCCCGACCCCTATTGCCTCTTCTTGGACGAACTGAACGCCTGCTCGCACGATGTGCAGAAGGCGTTTTATAGCTTGATCCACGAGCGCCGCCTGGGCGAGTACCACCTGCCGCCCGGTTCGGTGGTACTCGGCGCGGGCAACC
>JBBSEL010000912.1:0-2640 GCA_038239755.1 Chloroflexia bacterium
GGCGTACCGCCCCCGCCGCAACGAGCCGTTGGAAGGTGGTGGCCGGATCCCGTACCTGTGGGGTGTGTTGCACGTACGCCAGTAGATCGTCCAGGTAGGCGGCACCGTGGCCGTGCTGCTGCGCGCAGTCCACCAGGGCCGTGGCCGTGGGTCGATCGATTGGCAATTGGGTCACGATCTGCTCAATGATCCCGGTCGTCCAAGCGGCGGGCGGCGCTGGCGGTGCCGATCGGGTCGAGGGTGCTCCAGGCTGGATGTCTGTCGGCGGGATAGGGACCTTATGTTCTTCGGGATCCACCGGGTCGTTCCTCAGCGACGGCGAAACGCTAGTGGGCGCAGGGGTCTCGGATAGCAGGGTAAGGGGGGAGACTGGACGGGCTGGTAATCCAAGCGTCGCCAGCGGCGGTCGGTGGGTCCCCGGCCCCGGTCCGGTCTGCTGGTAAACCTGGTACGCCTGATCCTCGGCGACCGCCGTGACCAGTGCCCGGTCCAGGTGGACGACGGTCGCCGGGGTTACCTCGCCTATATTGCTGCGCCGCTCAATGATCGCGTGATAGGGGGGCAACTCTCGGATCTCCACCGGCAGAAACGTCGGACGGAGCCGGAACTGGCGGCTCGTGCCACTCGATGCCGTGTGGGCGGTGCTGGCCGCCTGGCTCCGCTGGTGATGAAGGGCTGCCCCGCCCGTACTCAGCAGCCCGCCGCCCGCACCGCCCTGCCCACTACTCCGGCTAGTATTCCTGCTCTGGCTCTGACTGGCGGATGTCCCGTGATATTCGCGCTCCCGGCTACCGAAGAGGGCGCTGAACTTGGTGCTGTCATAATCTCCGACACCCGGTAAGACGACCTTGTTGCCGGCGACGCTCAGGATGTCCTCCCGCAGGGTCGGATCGGGAATTTGGCTCAAGTCTTGGGTTGCCAGGATGTAACTGCCTTGGTTGGCGCGGGCCATTGCCATCCCTTTGGCAATGGCCGGGGTGACAAAGTTATGCGCCTCGTCCACAATGATCATTTTGAGTAATTCGCGGTTGCATGTCGGGGACAAGACGGCGTCGGTGAATTGGGCCAGGATTAGGCGGCCTAGGATTGGGGCCAGGCGGGGGTAATCGGCGACCGGCAACACCCAGCGGACGCACCCCCCCTGCTGGAGTAGCGTTTCCATCTGCACCCCTGTGCCGCCTGTGGCGAGTAGCCGGGCGATCTCGCCCCGGGCCAGGGGGTTCAGGGCGTTATCCAGGTTGCCCAACACATCGTGTTTGCCCTCGGCCAGGCTGTCAACGCGCCGCACATCGGCCACTTCGTCGCTGTCGTCGCTCCGACCTGTGCGTTGGAGATCGGCCAGCAGATCGCGGCGGATCGACGGACTTCGCAGATACAATAATAGGTGTTTGAGATCGGGCATGGACCCCTGCGCCGCATAATGCGCGGCGACGAGTCCGGCCAACGCATCTTTGGCACTGTTGACGAAGTAGGATGGGCTGTGCGGGTCAATCAAGGCTTCGGCCAGTCGTTCTCCGGCCTGGCGCGGCGTCCGCCCGCTCCAAAGGTTCAGGCGCAGGCTTGTGGCCGGATGATTGAGGTCGAACGTGCCGTCAAACCAATGGGGATTCCAGTCCCGGCCATCTCCTTTGGCGTCGAAGACCAGGGTGGCCGCGCCGGTGCGTTGGCCGCAGAAGAAGAGGGGGATTAAGATGCTGCTGGTTTTGCCGCCGCCGGGTGGCGCAACGACCAGCAGATGGGTGCGTAAATGCTCGGGGGTCAAGGTGAAGAGGTCACCGGGGTGGAGTGCGAATTCGGTGCGCTCGGCATCCCAGGTGCGGGTATAAGCGCGCCCGAGTACACATACATCCGGTGGGGGCGGTGAGGGCGGCACCGGACGCGGCGGACGGGGGCGCGTCCTCCAGGCGCACCAGCGGTCGAAGCCCACGACCCACCCGATGAGGACGGCAAGCAGGGCTGGCACCGGGTCGAGCAACGGTGTGGTGAGCGGGAAGACCGGGGCCGGGTGCGTGAAGGGTGGGGCGGTGGTGACGGCCAGGACCTTCCGACCCTGCTGCACGAGCAAGGCCGCCGCCGGTAGCGCCACACTCGCATAGAGCAGTCCGATGAGGGGATGGCGCACGCTACGCCGGAGCAGATAGAGCAGGCCGATCCCCAGCAAGCGGAATAGCCCGCCCAGGAGCCGAAAGAGCGGGTCTTCCTCCATAGGAGACGGTGGGGGCGGGTGAGAGATCATTGGTGTTCCTTTCTGGGCGCGCCCAGTTCTGGTTGTGTCCCGTGCCTGTTGCAGCAGCAAACTCATCCGCTCAGCAGCGGCCCGCTGCTGCTGAGTCATCCTATGTAATCGGGGAAGCGGGTGGCTCAACGGATCCCCTTCCAACCGTCGCCTGCATCACTATGGGCGTGCCTGCAACCTGGGTCAGGGCGGTGGTGATGGCGGCAGCCAGGCGTCCCTGCACCTGCCGACAGACATGAGCGTTGGGTAGGCGTAGCACGGCTATGCCTGCCTGGGGATCATAGGCTCCCAGTGTGGCATAATATAATGTACCCAATGGATCATACAGCGAAACGGCTCGCTTTAAAGGAGGAGTCCCCCATGGCATCCACCCGCAAAACCTATAGCGCTAGCCTCAAGGCCGA
>JBBSEL010000913.1:0-2636 GCA_038239755.1 Chloroflexia bacterium
CGCGGGCGGCTATCCCTGCGGCGGGGCCGGGGAGCCGTGCGTGGCTCCCAATAACCGCCCCTACTTTCGGCCCAGCAACAACGTCACGCGGGGCCAGATGAGCAAGTTCCTCGACCTGGGGCGGCGCAACATCGCCGAGGCCATCGGGCGCAGCCTCACCCTGACCAACACCGAAGTCGCCGCGCTGACCATCTCGACCACGCAGGGCAGCGCGCTTATCGCCCGTGGGGTCGGGCCGAACGGCAGCGTGATCAGCGGCCAATGCACGCGGGACAACCAGAATTGCCGGGCGGTGCAGGCGCAGGCGGCGGGCGGCGACGTGGCGGCCAGCTTCAGTGGCGGGCGCGGCAGCCACGCCGACTCCGCCGATGCCAACTACCCTGGCATGGAGATGACCGCCAGCGGATCGGGAGCCTATGCCGCCGCGATCCAGGGGCAGGGCTACCGGGGGGCCTATGTCAACACCAGCAACCAGAACGTCCTCTCGCTCTATGTGGACGCGCCGATCAGCACTCCTACCGGCGGCACCTTCGCCGCGTTCAATACCAGCGTGCGGATCGAGGGCAACCTGCTGGTCTTTGGGTCCAAGGTCGGGTATGTAACCGACCTGATGCAGAACGCGGACAGCACGGCGTTGGAGCCGGGCGACGTAGTCACGATCAGCGGCGACAGTGCGCCGGTGCTGGGGCAGATCCCGGTGATCACCGTGCGGAAGGCCAGCCGGGCCTACGACACCGGGGTAACCGGGGTGGTGGACCAGGCGATGTATGTGCCCAGTGCCGCCCTGCGCGCCGCCTACCAGGCCCAGGAGCAGGCCCGGCGCACGGCGCTGGCCCAACGGGCACAGGCCGAGGCCGCCGCCGCGCCGGGCAGTGCCCCCGACCTGCGTGGCATCGTCGTCCCCCCGGCCACGATCAGCGACCGCGAGGGCAACGTGGATATGGACCCCACCGCGACCGAGATCGCGCCGGGCGGCTACGCCAACGTGGTCACCCTCGGCTCGTATAAAGGGGTGAAGGTGGATGCCAGTTTCGGCCCGGTCCAGGTGGGCGACCTGCTGGTCAGCAGCCCGCACGCCGGGTATGCGATGAAGGCCGACGAAGCGCGGGTCAAGATCGGCGCGGTCCTGGGCAAGGCGTTGCGCCCGCTCGCCAGCGGCACCGGCCTGGTCCCGATTATGGTCACCTTGAAGTAACCAACGGAGCTTCGCTGCAATATCCTTACACATAGGTCGCTGGAGAGGGGTGGCCTGTTTGCAGTACCCCTTGCCCGAAAATGGTATAGTAGTTTATGCCTATTTTAAGCCGGGTTATTGACTCTTAAGCCTAACTACTCTATAATGGTCTTGTTGTGCCAACAGGCGGGCTGAGCAGAAATGAACCGCGCCTCGCGCTGGTGTTGCGCACAACTGTTCCCGACCCCGTGCAGGAACCGTGGCGTAGCGGAACTAGTTAGAAGGAGAGAGATACATGAGTCGCATTATTCGTGAATCCAATTACCGGGCCTTGCGCTGGAGCGCAGTCGTGTTTGCAGTAATGCTCGCGTTAGTGATCGTGGGCAGTAAGGTCGGAGCGGCACCCGTCGGTAGCGGGGTCGCCTTCCCCGGAACCACCGCATCCTATGGCGTCCTCACCGCCACCCAGCAATTCGAGGACGTGGCGCCTAGTAACCCTTTCTATGACTTTGCCAACAACGTCTACATCGACGGGATCGCCGGGGGTTATCCGTGCGGCGGCGTGAACGAGCCGTGCGTCGCGCCGGGCAACCGCCCCTATTTCCGCCCGAGCAACAACGTCACCCGCGGCCAGATGAGCAAGTTCATTGACCTCGGGCGTCGCAACATCGCCGATGCGATCGGCCTGCGGCTGATGTTGACCAACCCGAGCCAGATCGCGCTGGTCGTCTCCTCCACCAACACCGACAGCATCGACGCGAACAATGCGTCCGGGGCGGAAGCGATCCAGGCCATCTGCCAAAACGCCGGGCAGAACTGCTGGGCCTTCTACGGCAGCGCAGCGACTGGCGACTACTCGGCAGTCCTGAGTGGGGGACGCGGCGTAACGGTGAGCAGTGGCGATAGCACCTACGCGGCTATCGACGCCAACACCGCAGCGGCGACCTCCTACGCGGTTAACGGCCATAGCGACAACTACCGTTCGGTCCTCGCCCAGAACGCCACCACCAGTTGGTACGGCCTGTATGTGGACACCCCCGCCGGCAGCACCGTCGGTGCTTATGTTAACGGCAACGCCTACATCAACGGCAACCTGACCGTGACCGGCTCCAAGACTGGCTACGTCGTTGACATCATGCAGAACGCCGACACCGCCGCGCTGGAACCGGGCGATGTCGTCACCATCGTCGGCAACAGCACCGCTGTGCTGGGCGAGATTCCGGTGGTCATGGTGAAGAAGTCCACCAGCGCCTATGATACCGGCGTTGTCGGCATCGTGGACCAGACCGTCTATGTGCCGGATGCGGCGACCAAGGCGGCCTACCAGGCCGAGCAGCAAGCGCAGCAGGATGCCTACGCTCGGCGTCAGCAAGGGGCGGCCCAGGCCGACGCGGCGGGCACCAAGTTCGATCCGGGCAGCGTCCTGATGCCCGCCTCCACCGTCACCGATGAGCAGGGCACC
>JBBSEL010000914.1:0-2632 GCA_038239755.1 Chloroflexia bacterium
ACAAATAAGCCCCGGTAGGGGCGACAGATAGAGTCGGCTGGCTTTTCTGTCGCCCCTACCGGGGCTAGATGATAAGGATGGTCCTTCCCCATAGCTCGCGCTATGGGCTACCGTCTGCCGCCCCTGCCGGGGCTGATTATAGCGAGATTCCTTCCCCATAGCGCAAGCTATGGGCTACCCTCTGTCGCCCCTGCCGGAGCTGGGGCGCGATCAGCCCGGCACCGGGCCGGGTGGCGGCTGCACAGGGCGGCGGGCATATGCTATAATGCAGCCGAGATCACCACTGCCGTGTTGGGGGCAGGTTTGAGGAGCCGCTAGCTGAAGACACATCAATTGGGGCGCGGGAGTCGGGCGCTGGGAGCCGTGCTGTTGCTGGTCCTCGTGCTGGGGCGCGGGCTGGGCGACGTGCGCCCGGTGGGAGCCACGAGCGGACCGCCCCGCTATTTTGAAGCGACCGGCCTGACCATGGCCGGGGAATTCACGTCCTACTTTGACGACCAGGGCGGGCTGGCGGTGTTCGGCTACCCGATCACCGAGGCCACCCAGGAAAACGGCTTCCTGGTCCAGTATTTCGAGCGCGAACGCCTCGAATACCACCCGGAGCACGCGGGCACCCCCTACGAAGTGCTGCTGGGCCGCCTGGGGGCCGAGTTGACACCGGGCCGCGAGGGCGATCCGGCCTTCATGCCGGTGACCAACCCCTCCGCCGACCGCCGCCTGTTCCCCGAAACCGGCCACACGATGGGCGGGCGCTTTGCCGCCTACTGGGAAAGCCACGGTGGGCTATCCATCTTCGGCTACCCGATCTCGGAGGAGTTCACCGAAAAAGGGGTGCTGACCCAGTGGTTCGAGCGGGCGCGGTTCGAGTACCACCCCGAAAACCAGTCGCCCTATGATGTGCTGCTGGGGCTGCTGGGCCGCGAGATCATCGGGGCGGACGGCAGCACCGCCGTCGATGTCGAGTTCACCGTGGCCGACGGGCCGCCGCATGACCGCCGGTTGGTGGTCGGCATCGCCCAGGGGGGCGAGTCGACCGACCCCGACTTCTTGCGCAACGTCATCCCGCTGGCCCGTCCGCTGGAAGTGCCGCTGATCCGCCTCGACAACATCTACACCCACTATGACGTGGTGGAGCGCGCCGCCAACGGCAAGCTCGTCTACCACTTCGACAAGCTCGACCGGGCCGTCGATAACATCCGGGCCATCGGGGCCGAGCCGTATATGTGCCTGGGCTACATGCCCCAGGCGCTGGCCCCCGGCACCACCGGCATCGACCCGCCCGAATCGTACAACGAGTGGCGTGATCTGGTCTACCAGACCGTCAAGCACTTCAACGTAGACCGCAAAACGCCGATCAAGTACTGGGAAGTGTGGAACGAACCCAACCTCAACTACTCGTGGACCGGCGGCTATCCCGGCTATCTCCAACTCTATGACAGCAGCCGCGACGGGCTGGTGGCCGCCGACCCGAACGCCTGGATCGGCGGGCCGACGATTACCCCGTTGGATGTGACTGCCCCGGCCTGGCTGATGGGCAACGAAAGCACGCAAGGGGGCAAGGGCCGGGTGGACTTCCTTTCCTGGCACAGCTTTGGCCGCACCATCCAGCAGATCGAAGCCGACGTGAAGGCGGTGCAAGGCGCGGTGCAAGCGCAGACGACCTACCACCCCGAACTGGTGATCAGCGAGTTCAGCGTCGCCACCGGGGGGCCGGGCGACACCAGCCAGGGCCACCGTAGCGACGGCAGTGGGGGCGGGGCCTATGCCCTGGCGGGCCTCCAGGCGATGGACAGGGCGGGCCTCGACAAAGGGTTTCTGTTCGAGTTGAAAGACGGGGAGAAGGCGGGCCAGTCCTACTGGGGGCGCTGGGGCATCCTGACCGCCGACGGCAAGACCAAGCCCGCCTACCATGCGCTGCTGGCCTACCAGCAGATGCGGACGGGGCAACTGCCGGTGCAACTGACCACTCCTGCGGGGACCGGGGTGGAACTGTTGGCGGCGCGGGGGGCCAACGGTACGACCCGCCTGCTCTTGTGGCACGCCGGGGTGGTGACCCATCGCGCCCGGATCACGCTGCCGCCCGCGCTGGCCGCGCTGACTTACCGCACTACGATCTTCGACTCGACGCACAACAACTTTGTCAAGCAAGGCGATGATCGGCTGACGCTCAGTCCCGCGCACCGGGGTACGCAGTTGGATTTCACCCTGGAGCCGGACAGCTTCGTCATCCTGGAAAGCCCGTAACCAGGAGACCGCACCAGGGGTTACATAGTTGGATGCGCGCCCGCCGGGCGCTGGCGTGACGGGATAAGGAGGCAGGACAATGTCACTCGTGGATGCGTTGCAAGAATTCGGTTTGTTTGAGGACCTCGATAGCGCCCAATTGGAGCGGATCGCCGCCGTTGCCAGCGAGCAAACCTTCGAGCCAGAAGCTATCGTCATGGCCGAGTACACGCGGGGCGATGAGATGTACTTCATCAAAGAAGGCTTACTCGACGTGTGTATCAGCGCCCAGGCCGGGCCGGGCATGGGCCTCTATACCGAGGGGGGCAACGGCGCACCGGCAGAGCGCGAGATGACCGTGATCGCCCGGCTCTTGCCGGGGCAGGCCATTGGCGAAGTGTCGCTGGTC
>JBBSEL010000915.1:0-2624 GCA_038239755.1 Chloroflexia bacterium
CACACACTCTTATCCCTGGGAGGCCGCCGATGAGCGCGCCGGCAGAACTGCGGATTTTTGGGTTGGGCGGGGTGCCCGATGTGCAGCCGGGCATGGACCTCCTGGCCCTGGTCCTCGCTGCGGCCACGGCGAGCAGCTTCACCTTTGCCCCCGGCGATGTCCTCGTCGTGACCTCCAAGATCGTCAGCAAGGCCGAGGGCTGCCTGGTGGACCTGGGGTCCATCACCCCGTCGGCCCTGGCCCGCGAGTACGCGCAGACCTGGGACAAAGACCCCCGGCACGTCGAGGTGGTGCTCCAGGAGAGCAAGCGCATCGTGCGCATGGACCGGGGCCTGATCCTGAGCGAGACCCACCACGGCTTTGTCTGCGCCAACGCGGGGGTGGATGCGTCCAACGTGGCCGGGGCCGAGATGGTCTGCGTCCTGCCCCGCGACCCCGATGCCAGCGCCCGCCGTATCGCCGCCGCTCTGGCCGCCCGCCTGGGCTTCCCCGTGCCGGTGGTGATCACCGACTCGTTTGGTCGCGCCTGGCGGATGGGTATCGTCAATATCGCCATCGGCGCGGCGGGCCTGGAGACGTTGATCGACTACCGGGGCCAGCACGATCCCTACGGCTACCTGATGAGCGCCAGCATCCTCGCCGTGGGCGACGAACTGGCAAGCGCCGGGGAACTGGTCATGGGCAAGGTCGATGCCCGCCCTCTGGCCGTGATCCGCGGCTACGCCTGGACCCCCAGCGACGCCGGGGCCTTCCCGCTGATCATGCCGCCGGAGCGCGATCTGTTCCGGTAACCGAGGAACCCGCCTGTGTCCCCCAAGCTCACCGAGCGCACCTTCACCCTCAGCAACGGGTTGGTGCTGCCGTTCTGGCTCTTGATGATCCTCTTCCCGCGCTCGCGCTGGACGCGCCGGATCATGGCGACCCCGCTGCCTGTTGCGCTGCCTGCCGCCTTGTATGCGTTATGGGGGCTGGCCGTAATCCGCGCCGGGCAGGCTGCCGGGGAGGATGGAGAGGGCGCACGCCCCGATCTTGCCGCTATGCTGCGGCCCACGGCGGCGGGGATCGCCGGGGGGTTTGCTCAGCCGCCGTTCGCCACCCTGGCCTGGGCGCATCTGGTCGCGTTCGATCTGCTGGCCGGGCGCTGGATCTATCTCGACAGCCAGGAGCGGGCGATCCCGGCCTGGCAGGTCGCTCCGGCGCTGGGATTCACCCTGCTGACCGGCCCGGTCGGATTCTTGCTGTATATGACGATACGGACGATCCACGAGTTGCGCCGCCGCTGACCGGCGGCCTGTCCCACGCAACTTTTTACCGCTGTTGTATGTCGAAAGGAAGCTATCATGGGTACCATTGGTTATGCCGCGATGTTTGAACAGTTCCATCCCACCGAGCTGCTGCGTTTTTGCCAGCAGGCCGAGGATGCCGGGTTCCCCGCCGTCATGGCGTCGGACCATTTCCACCCCTGGGTGCCGGGGCAAGGGCAGAGCGCCTTTGTCTGGGCCTGGATGGGCGCGCTGGGGGCGACGACCAAGCAACGCTTCGGCACCGGGGTCACCCCGCCGGGCTACCGCTACCACCCGGCGATCATCGCCCAGGCTGCCGCCACGCTGGAAGCGATGTACCCCGGTCGCTTTTACCTGGGGCTGGGTGCGGGCGAGGCGCTGAACGAGCATATCGTCGGGCAATACTGGCCGGAGCCGGTGACCCGGCTAGAAGTGCTGGCCGAGGGGATCGAGATCATCAACAAGCTCTTCACCGGCAAGGTGATCAAGCACAAGGGCACCTACTTCACCGTGGAGAGCGCCAAGCTCTATACCATGCCCGCGACCCCGCCGCCGATCTATGTCGCCACCAGCGGCCCGGTCAACGCCGAACGGACCGGGCGGACCACCGACGGCATCATCACCGTGGGCGCGGCGGATGAGAAGATCAAGTTGTTGCTGGGCCGCTTCGAGAAGGGGGCACGCGAGGCGGGCAAAGACCCGGCCAAGATGCCCCGCATCCTGCAACTGCACGTCTCGTGGGCGGAAACGCTGGAAGCGGCGACCGATGCGGCAGTGAAGGAGTGGCCGAACGGCGGCATGAACTTCCCCAAGGCCGACATCCGCAACCCCGAAGACTTCGAGGCGATGGCGAAGCTGGTCCGCGCCGAGAACTACGTCGGGCGGGTGCTGATCTCGCCGGACCTGGACGAGCATCGGGATCATATCCAGCACTTCATCGATCTCGGCTTCAACGAGATCTACGTCCACAACACGGGGCGCAACCAGGAAGAGTTCATCGCCGCCTATGGCCGCAGCGTCCTGCCGCAGTTGCGCTGGCCTGAGTAGTCGATGACGGCGCTTTTGGACGAAACACAGATCGCCTGGCTGGCGACCCGGCGGGTGGGGCACCTGGCGACGGCGGGGCCGGACGGTGCCCCGCACGTCGTCCCGGTTTGCTTCACCTGGGACGGCACCGCCCTGTATATCGCGTTGGATACCAAGCCCAAGCGGGTTGCCCCTACCCAACTCAAGCGGGTGCGGAACCTGCTTGCCAACCCGCAGGTGGCCTTCCTCTGCGACACCTACGACGAAGACTGGAGCCGCCTGGGCTACCTGCTGATCCACGGCACAGCAGACCTG
>JBBSEL010000916.1:0-2621 GCA_038239755.1 Chloroflexia bacterium
ATGAGGCGTATTATCGCTGCCCCATCGTAACCCCCGCTGCGGAACAGGTTGGTTCACCCCCTTTTCGCGCTTTAGTAAGGACTCCCCTATGCGTCTGCTGCGCCCCCTGCTGGGGCTGATCCTGCTTGTTACGGTGCTGGCCGCCGCCCACCCGACCCCGGCGGTGCAGGCCAATAATCCCCAATCCGCCCTCCCCAATCCACCAGCGGCGGCTTCCGTTTCGGCTTCTCCGTTCGGGATGAATCTGTATATCACCGGGCTGGAGCGGTCGGACGAGGAACGGGGCGCGCTGATCGGGCGGGCCAAAGAGGCGGGGGTGCGCTGGAGCCGCGAAGAGTTGAGTTGGGCCAACATTCAGCCTGTCGTGGACCGCTGGACCTGGGATGGCTATGATGCGCGGCTGCAACAACTGAAGAATGCCGGGATCAGCGTCATCGGAATGCTCTTGACCACGCCGAGTTGGGCATCGGGGCGCAAGAAAGGCGATGATAGCTGGTACTGGTATCCGCCCGCCGACCCGAAGGCCTATGGCGCGTTTGTCGAGGCGGCGGTGCGCCGCTGGCACGACAAGGTGGGGGTGTGGGAGTTGTGGAACGAGCCGGACAAAGACGGCACCTGGATGCCCCATGCCGACCCCGGCGCATACGCCGCCCTGCTGGCCGCCGGGTACGCGGCGGTCAAGCGCGCCGACCCCAACGCGCTGGTCATGGTCGGGTCGATCTATGTACATGACGCGACCAACGAGGGGTTGGCCTTCATGAACGACGTGGTGGCGGCCAGCGGGGGCCAGTTGAACTTCGACATGATGGGCATCCACACCTACATGAACGACCGCCAGCCGGAGGACACCGTGCCGGTGACGGTGGTGCAAAACTTCGCCTGGCGACTGGGCAAGACGCGGGAATGGCTGCAACAGCATGGCCGAGGCGATATGCCGATCTGGGTGACGGAGGACGGGGCAAGCGTCTGCGCCAATTGCCTGGACCAGGGCACCAGCGAACAGCACCAGGCCGAGCGGCTGGTCCGGCTCTACATGCTGGCGCTGGAGAACGGGGCGGCCCACTTCGATTATTTCCAGATGAAGGACAAGTTCAACAACGGGCCGGACGATGTCTACGGCAACATGAGCGTGTTGCGCAACGACCTCAGCCCGCGCCCGGCGTTCTTCGCCTACAAGACGATGACAACCCTGTTGGGCAACGGGCAGTATGCCGGGGTAGGCCCATTGCAGCACGCGGTGGCGAACCGCTGGCAACCGCAGTTCGACCGCTACCATGTGCGCTGGACCACGCCCGGTGGCACGGTTCATGTGTTATGGGTGCCAGAGGACGTGGCCCCGCAGCAGGTCTCGCTGCCGATCGGCAGCCCACAGGCGCGGATCGTGCAACTCGACGGGAGCGCGGTGACGGTGTCGCGCAAGGATGGGCAGGTGGCGGTGACGCTCACGTCCAGCCCAATCTTTGTGGTGGAGGAGACACCGCCCCCGCCGCCCGGCCTCGACCCGGCTACCGACGCGGGGTCGCCCACCGGCTTCCGGGTGAGCACCCGCTTCACCGACTACTGGCAGGCCCACGGGGGGCTGCCGACGTTTGGCTATGCGATTTCGGGCGAGCGCCAGGAAATTAGCCCGACCGATGGGCAGCCCTATATCGTGCAGTGGTTCGAGCGTAATCGCTTCGAGTGGCACCCTGAACATGCCGCGCCGTACAATGTGCTGCTGGGCTTGCTGGGGGAACAGGTGACGGCGGGGCGCACCTTCCCGACCGTCCCGGCCTTCGCCTCTACTGCCGACCGCTGGTATATGCCGGAGACGCAGCACAGCCTCCAGGGCCGGTTCTTGCAGTACTGGCAGGCGACGGGGGGCCTGCCGCTCTATGGCTACCCGATCAGCGAGCCGTTCACCGAGACCAATGCGACCGATGGCAAGCCCTACACCGTGCAATATTTCGAGCGCGCCCGGTTTGAGTTGCACCCCGACAACAAGCCGCCGTTCGACGTGCTGCTGGGCCTGCTCGGTCGCCAACTCTACCAGCCGTGAGCGGCGCGGTACGAGGTTTGAGGTTTGAGGTTTGAGGTAGAGGCTAACTACAGTTAACTCCCCATCTCGTACCTCGTACCTCAAACCTCCTCAACCCCTATGGACTACGACACAATCGTCATCGGCGCAGGACACAATGGGCTGGTCTGTGCGGCCTATCTGGCGCAGGCCGGGCAGCGGGTGCTGGTCTGCGACGGGCGGACGCGGCCCGGCGGCGCGGTCAACGGCGAAGAATTGTTCCCCGGCTACACGCTGGATACCTGTAGCACGTTCCATGTGCTGATCCACCTGACCCCGGTGGTGCGCGAACTGGAGTTGGCCCGCTTTGGCTTGCGCTACATGCGCCATGATCCGTGGGCCTATGCCCCGTTCCCCAACGGCAAGAGCCTCACCTTTTACCGTGACCTGGACCGGACGTGCCAATCGATCGCTGCCTGGTCCCAACGCGACGCGGCGACCTACCGCCAGTTTATGGTCGCCTGGGCGCATTTCAACCGCCCGGTGTTCGAGGCGTTCCAGGTTCCGCCGACGCCGGGGGCGCTGGTGGGCCGGATCGCCGCGACGACAGCCCGCGATATGATGG
>JBBSEL010000917.1:0-2620 GCA_038239755.1 Chloroflexia bacterium
AGATGAGATAGAGCAGCAACGGGGCGATCCCCACCAGCGCCAGGGTGCCCACGTAGCGCAGGACGCGGCGCAGCGCCAGGCTGGTGTACTGGAGGGGCAGCAGCAGTAGCAGGCCGATGCCCGGCAAGAGCAAGAAGGTCATAAAGTGGTTAGTCAGCGCCAGGCCGGTGACGAAAGCCAGCCCATGCAGCGCGCGCACCGCCGGAGACCAGCGGCCCGGCGGCCAGATCGGCGCGGGCGGCGCGTCGGCGGCCAGTTCGGTGGCAAGCGCCCGGTGCGCCCGCAAGGCCAGCCAGAGCAGCCCGGCGACAAAGGCGTAGTGGAGCGTGTAGAACTTGGCCTGGGTCGCCCAGTTCCAGAAGGTGAGCGACACAGTCAGCAACCCGGCCCCGGCCAGCCCCCCGGCCACCGCCGCCCAGGAAACCCGGTCGGCAGCCGAGGACACAGCCCGCTGCTTTGGGGTCGGCCCCGGCGGGGTGGGCACGGCGGCGGCGCGAGCCGGGCGCGAGGGCCGGGCGGACGACGGAGCCGGAGGCCGGGAGGACGATGGAGCCGGGGGCCGGGCGGAGGACGGGGCCGGGGGGCGGGGAGGGATGGAATCGGGCGGCAACTCCTCTTGCCCGCGCAGGAACGCAGGCATCCCGGCCAGGGTATCGGTGATCAGCCAGTAGAACAGGCCGACGGCCAGCGCGCCGAACACCGCCGACAGCATGTTCATCCGCCAGGCCGGATTGCCCAGCGGGAGGTGGATGAACGCGCTGCCGATGGTGGTATAGAGCGGGTAGCCGGGCGGGTGGGCCACGCCCCCGGTCCAGGCCACGGTGATCAACTCGCCGCTGTCGGTGAAATTGACCGTCGGGGAACTGGTGACCCCGTAGAGGAGCAGCGCCAACCCGGCGGGGACCAGGGCCAGCAGCCGGGCGGTGGCACGCCGGACAGACCCACCGGCGGCCTCTGGGTCAGCGGTGGACGAGAGTTCTCCCATGTCAGCTAAGCCTCATTATCAAGTACGCGATCAAGATCGCGGTGGTCATGGGGGATCGCAGGGGGCAGCGGTCAGGGGGTGCTGTCGCCCGGTTCGTGCGCGTAATCCAACGCCACCAGTTCTGCCGTGGCCGGGTGGAACCGCGCCGCGAACGCCTGGTGCGCCGGGTCCACCTGATACGCATCGAGCGCCTCCCGGTCGAGGAATTGCATCGCGCAGGCGTGGCTGTATTCCCGTACCCGCCAGCGAAAGACCGGGCCAAACGTCAGGCTGTGCAGCCCGGCCACCGCGTCCGGCAGCGCCACCAGCATCTCTTCGACGGCGGCGCGCTCCTCGGCGGGCACTTCGTCGCGGTAATTCCATAGCAAAATGTGCGTGATCATCAAGAGCCTCCTGTGGGGTTTGCCCGATTATACGCGATTCCGTGGCACCCTGCCCACATCCAGGGGTTTTTCCGCAGCGATTGTGGTATAGTCCGTGTGGATCGGCGCGTCGCTGTAGGATCCGGCCCGCCAGAAACCGAGCGGGCTGTAACCCGCCCCCGTAGAGTATAACAGTGGGGGCGATCCGCGAGCGATTCCCTACCCGGTCCCGGCGGAAGGCCACCCGCCGCAAGAACCCAGTCTGTTAGAATGAGGAGGAGTCGAGAACCGTGCTCGCCTTCAATCGACCATCGGCTAATCGCCAGGCTCAGGCCGAACCGGCTCCGCTGGCTCCGCCTGCCCATAATCCCGCCGAGGTGTTGCGGCGCATCTATGATGCGCACGCCGCCCAGCTTTATCGTTTTATCTATCACAAAGTCGGTAATCGCCAGGATGCCGAGGACTTGACCGCGCAAGTATTTATGAAAGCAACCCAGAGCCTGAAGGTCGAGCAAGACGAACAGAGCCAATTGGCCTGGCTCTATCAGGTCGCCCGCACAACGATTGCCGACCACTGGCGTGTATACTATAAGGGTAGCGTGGTGAGCCTGGACGAAATGCAGGAAGCGAACGGCTATCAAGAGGTTGCCAAAGGGTCGGAGCCAACCGCCCCGCCAGAACCCGAAGATCCTGCCGTCCAAAAAGTGGGGGCGCTCCTGGAACGGTTGCCCGAAAACTATCGTCAGGTCCTGACCTTCCGTTTCTTGCATGGCTACTCGCTGAAAGAGACGGCGGCAGCCATGAATATCAGTGAAGGTAATGTCAAAGTTTTGCAATACCGGGCGCTGCAAAAGGCAGGTAATCTGCACGCGCCGCGAGGTGAAGTATGAGTCCGCAGTACGAACGCCTGAATCGCTGGATCGATCAGCTACAAGCCGACCAGCACCCCGAACTGGAACCCGCCGACGATCCCGCCGAAGAGGAGGTGCTGGCCGCCGCCACCGCCTGGGCCGCCCTGCGCCCCGGAGCCGACGAACCCGATCCCGCGTTCCTGGCGAACCTGCGTAGCCACCTCTTTGCCGACGCGCCGGGCGAGGGCGAAGGCCCGGCGGGGACACCCCCGATAGGCCAGCCGCGCTCCCCCTCCGTCCCGGTGGCCGGAGCCGCGCCCCCGGCCAGCCCCGCGCCGGTACGGCCTGCCGTGGCGCAGGCCCCGCCGCCCCCCGCCCCGCCGTCCCCGGATCGCCGGGTGGTCCCGGCCAGCACATTCTTG
>JBBSEL010000918.1:0-2618 GCA_038239755.1 Chloroflexia bacterium
CACAGAGAAACCCATAGAGAACATGAACACCAAGCTGGCGATTTCTCTTTCCCTCTCTGTGAACTCTGTGTGCTCTGTGGTGTAAGCGTCTCGGGGAATCGAGATCGCTGATTTTATGGTATAGTTACTACAACCGTTTGTAGGGTTCAAGCGTTATATAGAAGGAACTTGACCCGTTCTAGATATCGTCGCGCGCCCGGTCAGGTTCCCCGAACCGGCGGCGCGCCACTTCTGCCTAAAACGAGAGGAGCTATTGAATGCGGCGAACGCACCACGTTTTTGTCACCCTGGTATCGAGTCTGGCCCTGCTGGGCTTGCTGCTCACCCCCCTCAGCCCCAGCCTCCGCCCGGCCAGTGCCCAAAGCACCGTCCCGACAACCTGGATTAAAGGGGTGAACATGATCGGCTATTCCGCCGATCCGTATAAGATCGATAATCAGCAGGCGGCCATCGCCTCCTGGAAGGCGACCGGGGCCAACACCATCGCCTTTGCCCCGCGCTGGTTCATGGACGGCCCAACCAGCACCACTATCGTCCCCGACGCGAACATGGGATCGCCCTCCGATGAGTCGGTGGTCGCGGTCATTCAGGAGGCGCATCGCCAGGGTTTGCGGGTCATGCTGCGCCCCTATTTGGATGTGAAGGACGGAAGCTGGCGGGCCGACATTGTCCCCAGCAATATCAACGCCTGGTTCTCCAACTATACGGCGTTCATGAACCACTACCTCGACATTGCCAAGCAGCAAGGGGTGGAAGAGTTCACCCTGGGCGTCGAACTGATCAACATGACCGACCCGCAGTATGCGAGCTTCTGGACCGGGCTGATCGCTCAGAGCCGCGCCCGCTACTCCGGCCTGTTGACCTATTCGGCCAACTGGGGCAAGAGCACGCGGGTGGAGTACAAGCAGATCACCTGGTGGGACAAGCTCGACTATATCGGCCTGTCGGCCTACTTCCCGCTCTATGAGTGGGACGGCCCCAACCTGGACCAACTGGTGCAGGGCTGGACCACCTACAGCGACCACTGGGGCGGCACCTACCACTGGGTGGACGAACTGAAGGCGATCCACGAGCAGTATAACAAGGATGTGGCCTTCACCGAGATCGGCTTCGGTTCCTATACCAACTCGCCCGCCCGCTGGGACCAGGCGCAAAAGACCAACCTGGTCGATCTGGGCGTGCAGGACCGCGCCGTGGAAGCCACTCTGCGGGTGTGGAGCAACGTGCCCTGGTTCCGGGGCCTCTACTGGTGGCACTGGGAGCCGTATGTGGGCGGCGGCGGGGCGAACGACGCCAGCGACGCGCTGAACAACAAGCCCGCCGTGCAGACGATCACCCGCTGGTTCGGCGGCAGTGGGCAACCCGCGCCCGCCCCGAATCCGGCTCCGGCTCCCAACCCGGCTCCGAACCCGGTCCCGCTTTCTCCTCCGCGCCCCGCACCGCAGGCCGGGCAGGCGGGCATCAACAACCCGGCTTTCGAGCGCGTGGCCTCGCCCGGTCCTGACACCAGCACCCGTGTCTACTTCGCGGCCACGGGTCACACCTTGCAGGGCGCGTTCTACGATTACTGGAACACCCACGGCGGGCTATGGCTGTTCGGCTACCCGCTGTCGGAGGAGTATCAAGAAGTCAACGCCACCGACGGCAAGGTCTACACCGTGCAGTATTTCGAGCGCCAGCGATTCGAGTTGCATCCCGAAGCGCCCGCCGAGTACCGCGTGTTGCTGGGCCTGCTGGGCAGCTACATGGTCAACGGGCGCACCGATGGCGCGTTCGCCCCCATCGCCCCGTTCCCTTCGACCCCCACCCGCACCTTCTTTGCCGGCAGTGGGCACTCGCTGGGCGGCACCTTCCTGACCTACTGGCAGCGCTACGGTGGCCTGCCCATCTTCGGCCTGCCGCTGTCGGAAGAGTTCCCAGAAGTCAACGCCACCGACGGCAAGACCTACACCGTGCAGTATTTCGAGCGGGGCCGCTTTGAGTCCCACCCCGAATACGCCGGCACCACCAACGAAGTGCTGCTGGGCCTGCTCGGCCACTGGTACACCGGGCGCTAATCTGGCCCCGGTGCCGGCCTTAAAATGCGAGAAGGAAAGCAAACTCATGCCGGGTTTGCTTTCCTTTTCCCTTACCAGGGCATTGCTAAATGTTGGCGTAGGGGCGCACACGTGGGTGCGCCCCTACGTCGAGATCCGTTGCGGGGCAATGATCATGCGCGGCGGGCACCGCATCCGCAGGGCGGAATGTATCACCTCCGCGCCTTGACAGCCAGGCGGCACCTTCCGTACACTGGCAGGGTGGTTCACCGGGGATGGCGTACCCTATCGATCTCGACACTTGGTAGACTGGAGAATAATCGTGATGACCTCGTTACGCGGCGGGCGCGGCGGGTCGGTGCGGGTTGCCCTGGTGGTGGCGCTGCTCGTGGTGCTGGCCGGGATGGTGAATGGGGTCCACGGCGCGGCCCCGACGATCCAGGCGGGTCCGAACGTGCGGGCCAACCAGGACACGACCGATCAGCAGCAGGAGCCGAGCCTGGCGATTGACCCGGCGAACCCGAACACCGTCCTGGTGGCGGCCAAAGACTGGCGCACCGGAACCAAGCAGGTGTGGCACTA
>JBBSEL010000919.1:0-2615 GCA_038239755.1 Chloroflexia bacterium
AGCCAGGCGCGCCCGCAGATCATCGTCGATAGTTGCGCCTGCCGCTTCCAGCGCCAGGAACAGCGCGCCGACAACCGGCTCAAAGGGGCTGTAGATCGGGGTGGCGTGTGGGGTGGCCTGCTGCACGCGGGCGATCAGGGCAGCGGGTAGCACCGGCTCCGGGTGGCGCAGCACGCCCCCGGTCAGGACCAGGGTGAACGGGCGGGTGGCGATCCCCACCCGGCGGGCGGCGGCGAGGGCATAGTCGCCCAATGCCTGGCCCTGTTCGTGGGCAATTACCCGCGCCACCGGGTCGCCCGCCTGCGCCGCATCCAGCAACGCCCGCGCCAGCAGGCTGACTCGCGCACTCGGTGGGTGTTGCCCGGCACGGGCGGTAAAGAGGTGCAGCACCCCCTCGACGGTATCTTGCTCGAAGTGGCGCAGCACGGCGGCGGTGAGCACGGTCGGCGGGTCGATGCCCAGTTCGGCACGGTAGACGGCGCGCAGGGCTTTCGCCCCCAACTGGTGCGCGCCCTGCGGCTCCTGCCACCAGCTACTATGCCACACCTGCCCCTCTGGCGACCGGGCCGCGATGGCCGCGCCGGTGCCACAGACCACCCCCACCGCTGCCCCGCTAGGCGCGCCCGCCCACAGCCCACCCACGGCATCGTTGACGACGATCACCCGCCGGGCCAGCCCGCGCCCGGCCAGGGTCGTCCGCAAGAAGTCCAGGTCTTCCGGCCAGTCGGCCCCGGCCATGCTGAAGGCCCCCACCAGGGGCGACCCGGCGGCGATCCCGGCCATCGCGTAGGCCTGGACGACGGCGGTTTCTACTTCGGCCAGGGGCACATCGGGCACCGGGTTGCTGTAGATATCCGAACAGCCGCCCCGCCCCACGCCGATGACGGTGCCATCCAGGCGGGCCAGCAGCGCCATCGTTTTGGTGTTGCCCCCATCGACCCCCAGGACCACCTCTCCCGCGCCCATAGGCGATCCTTTCACTCGGCCAATGGTCCGCCCGGCCAGGCGGCGCGGTCGGTCAGCACGGTGACCTGCGCCGCCCGCTGGAGGTAGGAAGCGGGGACCTCCGGCGTAGGCGGTTCGGCTACCGTGCGGTGCAGGATGTCACGTTTGTGCGCTCCCGACACGACCAGCAAGGTCTGGCGCGCTACCAGGAGCAGGTCCATCCCTGCCGTGACCGCCTGGTGCGGCACGGTGGCCCCTTCGCCCCAGTAGCGGGCGTTGCTGGCGAGGCTGGCCGGGGTCAGATCGACCACGCGGGTAGGAGCCTGGGGATCGACGGGCGGCTCGTTGAACCCCAGGTGCCCGTTGGGACCCAGCCCTAATATTGACAGGTCGAACCCGCCCGCCGCTGCCACCGCCTGCTCGTAAGCCCGGCAAGCCGCGTCCGCGTCCTGGGCGTTCCAGGGCAGCCGCACGACGTTTTCAGCGGGGATGCCCAGCGGTTCGACAAACGAACGCACCATCCAGTCGTAGAGCGAACGAGGGTCGCCGGGCGGCACGCCCAGGTACTCGTCCAACTGGAAGACGCGCAGGCGGCTCATATCCAGCCCGCCCGCTGCGTACCGTGCCGCCAGTTCCCGGTAGATGCCCATCGGCGTATCGCCGGTCGCCAGCAGCAGCGTGGCTGTCGGGTTGGCGGCAATCAGCGCGGCGATCCGGTCGGCCCCGGCCTGGCTCAGCGCCGCATAATCCTCGGTGACGATTAACTCCATGGGTGATCGATCTCCCAATATTTAGCGCAACAGCCGTTCAGGCAGGTAGTCTTTGTGCGCGGCGGCCATTTCATCGTAGAGGGCTTCGGCGCTGGGCAGCGAGAAGCAGAGCGGGTTGCTGGCGAGCGCCCGGATCCCGTCACGGCGGGTGCCACTCCAGGCGGCCTCGGCAGTCAGCGCCTGGTACTCGCCCAGCATCTTGACCAGCCCGACCACATGGCGGGGCAGGTGGCCGTGGGTGAGCGGGGCGACCCCGTTGCGGTCCACAAACCCCTGCACCTCGACCACCATATCCTCGGGCAGGTCGGCAATCGCCCCCCGGTTGGGCACGTTCACCGGCCAGACCTCTTTGCGGTCGTTGAACACCGCATCGATCACATCAATCGCCAGTTCCAGTTCGTTGATCCCGCCCCGCGAGCGGTGGGGGTTCAACACCGGCACATCGGCGGCGGCCTGTTCGCGGTAGTGCTGCCAGTAGTTTGGCACTGCGGCCATAATATCCTGCGAGCGCGTGGTCGATTTCGCCTGCAATTCGGCCAGAACTTCGTCTTTGAAATAATAGTACTGAAAATAATCGGCGGGAATGCTGCCCATCGTCGCCGTCAGGAACAGCATGCGCTTGGCCAGCGTGCTGGTGTGCGGGTCGTCCTTTTTCCGCGCATATGCAGCCTCGATCAGCGGCATCACGTCCTGGCCGTCGTAGAGATGGCGCACCGTCCACGAGCCATGGTTCAGGCCGATCATCACGGTGTCGAGCTTGGCGGGATCGAGATCGGCGGCACGGGCGATGTTCTGCGGGAAGTAGATTGGCCCCTCACAGAACGAAATCGTGGGAATCGCGCTGTGGCGTGTGACTGCCTCGGACACGATGTTGATCGGGTTGGTGTAGTTGAACAGCCG
>JBBSEL010000920.1:0-2604 GCA_038239755.1 Chloroflexia bacterium
CCCGGCGGCAGCCTGGACCGCCGTGCGGCGCGGGATGTCGGCGAGGATGGGCAGGTGCAGGGCCGCCGCGGCCTCGACAATCAACTGGCGCTGCTCTTTGTGGTGCGTCGTGTTGGTCACCATCGTGATCACCAACCCGGCCACGGTCAGCCGGGGGTTGAGACCCGCCCGCAACCCCCCGCCACGGACCCGGCGAATGGTGCCCATCAGCAAGGCCAGGCCCCGCGCGGCCATGTGTTCGGGCGTGACCGGGATGATGACGCTGTCCGCTGCGGTCAAGGCGTTGATCGTGAGCAACCCTAAACTGGGGGGGCAATCCAGGAGTATCCAGTCCGGCGGCGGATTCGCCTCCGCTTGTAGCGCGGTTAAGAGGTCCGCTAACACGTATTCGCGGCGCGTGGCACTGACCAGATCCAACTCGACCCCCGCCAATTCCAGGGTCGCCGGGATCAGGTGTTCCCCCCCGCTTAAGGGGTAGAGGAGCGGCTGCGTGCTCGGCTCATTGCGAAGTGCGGCCATGAT
This sequence comes from Chloroflexia bacterium, assembly GCA_038239755.1. Taxonomy (GTDB): domain Bacteria; phylum Chloroflexota; class Chloroflexia; order QHBQ01; family JAICKM01; genus JBBSAN01. The sequence continues at coordinate 523 of JBBSEL010000920.1, forward strand.
TGCATCACAAAAGACCGGGGCGGGGTCCCGCACCCCCAGCGCATCGGTCAAACTGCTTTGGGGGTCACAGTCCACTAGGACGACCTGCTGCCCGAGATCCTGGAGGGCCGCACCTAATGCTGCCGTGGTGGTAGACTTGCCCACGCCACCTTTCTGGTTGGCGATGGCGATGGTAACTGTGCGGTGCTTTCCCATATGACCTCCTTAGGGGTACCGGTGCGTTGTGCGGTGCAATCCACACATTGATTCTATCAGAGGATATCCGTCCTGTCAATGACCGGAACGGACTACTTGACAGATAGGACCGAGTTTGCTAAGATAGTCGGCATGAGCACCAAAGTCGAACGCACCGTCAAACTCGATCCCGATGCGGCGGAACTCCTGATCACGCTCGCCGGGTCGCCGCGCAAGCAGGGCGAATATCTTAGCGAGTTGATCCGTCGGGCGGCGCGGGAGCAGACCGTCGAAGCCCGGGTCCGCGCGCTGGAGGCCGAACTGACTGCGCTCAAGGCCGACATGGCCGCGCCGCCTCCGAAGGCGGAAGGGGACCCCGTATGACCAAGTCGCTACGCCGCTGGGATCGAAGCCCCCACTGAGCGCAGCGGGGACCCCTGAGGGGGAAAGGCGCTACCGGCTATGGTGCCTAGCGAAGAGGGTTCGTTGGTGTAATACCAACGAACCTCAGTGAAGGAGTGGCGGTTATGCCAACGAACCCCTCCAATGAGGTGGCGATCGTTCCCATTCGCGAACAAGAGGTCGAGTTTTACGGGGATATCCTTCCCGCCGTGGAAGGACCCGATGCGCAGATTTATGTCCCGCTGCGCCCGATCTGTCTGTTCTTGGGGCTGGATTGGGCAGGACAATACCAGCGCCTCAAACGTGATCCGGTCCTAGGGGAAGCCCTTCGCACAGTGCGGCTCTCTCGGGCCCAAACGGCCGGGGGTGCTCCGGACGTGAGCACGTTACCGCTCAAGTTCCTTCCCGGGTGGCTGTTCGGCATCCAGGCCAGTCGGGTCAAGCCGGAACTGCGCGAGAAGATCCTGCGCTACCAACGGGAATGCTACGATGTGCTCTGGAACGCCTTCAAGGGCGACGTGGTTCCTGCTGGCCCCGCCCCGCTGGATCTCTCGCCGGTCGAGCAGGCGCTGCTGCTGGCCGAGGCGGTCGCCAGCATGGCCCGTGAGCATCTGGCCCTGGACCAGCGCGTCACCACCATCGCGGACTATACCCGGGGCTTCATCCAGCAGACCAAGGGCCACCAGGCGCGCACCGACGACCGCCTGGCCGCGCTGGAGCTGCACCTGGGGAGTGGGGCCACGATCAGCGAGGAGCAAGCGGCCGAGATCCAGGTGGCCGTCAAGAACGTGGCGATGCAGCTCATCGCCCAGGGCCAGCCGAACGGCTTCGCGCAGGTGTGGGGCGAGCTCTACCGGCGCTATCGGGTCGGAGCCTACCGCAACTTGCCCACCGCGCGCTACGCGGAAGCGCGGGCCTGGCTGAGCACCTGGTACGATGAGTTAGAGGGAACGGCTCTATGAGCGACCAACCGGCTCAGCACCGCTACGCCGGGGTACCGGGGCTCGTCGTGCGCAGCAAAAACCGTCGCACCCGCACCGTGGTTAGCCTCTATCATGCCACCCAGGCTGCGTTGGATAACACGGACGGCGAATGGGTATTGGTCTGCGCGGCCCATCAGGTGCAGCGCAACTACCCGGTCCAGACGGAGGCGCAGCGCCATCTGGGGGCCGCCGATTGGTGCCCAGCCTGTTGCCTGGCCCATCCACCCCGGGAGACCTCCTGACATGGTTGCCACCCTGGCCCCGCCCGTCATGCTCCACCTCGCCCCCGACCTGGCGCTGCCGCTGGAGGCGGTGACGCAGACCTTCGCCATCCTTGCAAAACGAGGCGTTGGTAAAACCTATGCTGCCGCCGTGTTGGTCGAGGAGATGCTGGGGGCGCAGGCGCAGGTCGTGGCCGTGGACCCGGTCGGCGTCTGGTGGGGCCTGCGCGTGGCGGCTGACGGGCTGGGGCCGGGGCTGCCCATCGTCGTCTTCGGCGGCGACCACGGTGACCTGCCCTTAG
>JBBSEL010000921.1:0-2591 GCA_038239755.1 Chloroflexia bacterium
GCTGGCGTTGGCGTTCCTCGCGCTGATCTGGCTCCCGGTCTGGCTGCCGGGGGTGCGTGGCCGCTGGAAGGGGCGACGATCCGACCGTATTTAGTCGGGCGGGCGGCAGCAGCCCACAGTGCCGCCCAGCGGAGTGTCCCAGCCCCGGAGGGGCGACAGAGGGATGGTGGCTCTGGCATTTCTGTCGCCCCTCCGGGGCTATTTTGTTGGGGGGTCTTTCCCCACGGTTGGCACCGTGGGCTACTATCTGTCGCCCCTCCGGGGCTGATTCAGGGCGCTATCTGCTGAGATCCGTTTGTGGATTCCGGTGCCAATTGTAGGATATGGCTCTGTCCATTGATGCTGACCGACCCCCGATATTGGGGGTACCCGACCATCAATGGGCGTAGTCATATCCTACACGGGCATGGGGGGTTGGCCTCGATATTGGGGGCATCCGACCATCAATGGGCGGAGCCATATCCTACATGGGCATGGGGGTTGGCCCCAATGTCGGGGGTTGGCCCCAATCTCGGGAGTCGGCCCTCAATAGGCGGAGCCATATCCTACATTGATCTGGCCCCTATCCGCTCCAGGGGCAGGCGTTTTCGGCGGGTGGGCGGGGCGGGTGGGGATTGGTGGCGGTGGTGGGCAGGTGGGCGAGGGTGGTGGCCTGGGCGTAGTAGGGGCGCGGGACCAGCAGGGGGCCGAGGTGGGGGGCGATCCGGCGCGGGGTGTAGCGGTAGAGGCGCAAGAGGCGGTCCATGTAGGCGCGGCGGCGCAGGCCCAGCAGCCCGGCGACATGCGCGGGTATCAGGCTGGCCTGGAGGTCGCGCAGCAGGGACATGCGGAACGGGCCGAGATCCTTGCGGTAGGCGGTGTAGAGTTGGTCGGTCCAGGCGGTGTGGGCGGTGTTCTGTTCGAGATGCTGCTGGCGGGCGGCCTGGTAGGCCGGGTAGCCCACCGGGAGATCTTCGACCTCTAGCTCCTCGCCCAACTCGCGCATCACTTCCCAGTAGGCCACGCGGTCGCGCCGGGTCATCGGGCCGAAAACCACGGTGTGGGCGCGTTCGCCGTAGTTAATGAGCATGAACAGCACGTCGCGGTAGGCCCACGGCGGGATGACCGCTCCCCGCGACCGCTCCACTCCTCGGTGGGCACGGTTGATCGCCGCCATCTGCTTCGCCACCGTGGGCGGGTCGCCCAGCAAGACCGCCTGGGCATAGCGCACCGTCTGGAAGAAGCGCCGGATCGGGGCGCGCGGCAGGACGTTGGTCCAGAACAGCCAGTCCACCGCTCGGTTCACCGCGAACTCGGCAGCGGCCCCGGCGAAAATCAGCATCACCGTATCCACGTTGCCCCACACCCGGTGGGTCACCGCCTCGGCCTCGTGGCCGACGATGCTGAACGGGCGGCGCTCGGCCCGTGCCGGATCACCCGCGATTATATGCGTGTCGTTCATGTTCGCTCCTCAATCCCTATCCAGCGTTGCCCGGTTCGGATCAGCGCTTCACCCCTTTAGCTTAGCAAAAATCGCCCCAATGATCCACCGTCCAGGCCGCGCGCCCGGCGCACCTGAGTGCTTGACAGCAAGAATTACCCGTCGTATACGCCTTAAATTTTTGTAATTTTTGGGCGGATGATCTCTATACCGAAAACCTGATTGCACAGCAGCCGGGGGTGATTTTCTGTTATACTTGTAGGCCGAAACCCTGAAGGCACACCAGGCTTGAGGGAAGTAGGGCCACCAATACCGACCCCCAGGGGCAGATCCGGGGAACGCAGGCAACAGTGTCGTGCCTGAGCGTGCAGCCGCGAAGAAACGTCAGTGTAGATGGGCACACCCAGAGAGGAGCAAACAGGTTGGCAGGTTTTATTAAGAGGCGAGGACGCGCCGTTGTTGGACTGATTATGCTGAGCTTGCTATTGCAAGCCATCGGGATCGTCGCGCAACCCTCCACAACCGTGCTGGCACAGTCGCCCGCCGGGCCGGTGAGGCCCCCCGCCGGGACGACCAATACGCCGAACCCGACCAGTGTGACGATTGCCGGGGATTTGCAGAGCGAGATCGGGTGTCCCAGTGACTGGGACCCCACCTGCGCGGCCAGTCACCTGGCCTATGACGCGGGCGATGATGTCTGGCAGGGGACGTGGACCCTCCCGGCAGGCAGCTACAATTACAAGGCCGCGCTCAACAACAGTTGGGACGAGAACTACGGCCTCCACGCCGTCCTCAACGGCGACAATATTCCACTGAACCTGGGCGCGAGCACCCCGGTCAAGTTTTATTATGACCACAAGAGCCATTGGGCCACCGACAACAAGTCGGCGGTGATCGCCACCGTCCCCGGCAGCTTCCAGTCGGAACTGGGCTGCTCCGGCGACTGGCAGCCCGACTGCCTGCGTAGTCTGCTGCAAGACCCAGACGGCGACGGCATCTACACCTATACGACAACGGCGATCCCGGCGGGGGATTACGAGGCGAAAGTCGCGGTCAACGGCACGTGGGATGTGAACTACGGCGAGGATGGCGCAGCGGGCGGCGCGAATATTTCGTTCAGCATCCCGACGGATAAAACGCAGGCGGTCTTTAGTTTCGATTCGAGCACACA
>JBBSEL010000922.1:0-2587 GCA_038239755.1 Chloroflexia bacterium
CCACACGCGGCGACGGCAGCGCGGCGCGCCCCGATTTGCGCCCGCAGGTGGTCAGCAACGCCTGGGGCGCGGTCTGCGCCGACGCGGTGACGCGCGGCGCGGTGCGCGCCTGGGGCGATGCCGGGATTTTCGCCAGCTTTGCCAGCGGCGATGATGGCACCCTTGCCGCCCCTGCCGCCTTCCCCGAATCCTTCGCCGTGGGCGCGGTGGACGACCGCACCGGGCTGGTCGCCCCGTTCAGCGGGCACGGCGCCTCGTGCTACGACGGCAGTGTGCGCCCCCAGATCCTGGCCCCCGGCGTTGATATCCCCTCCAGCGTGCCGCCCGACGGCTACAGCAGCAATTGGAGCGGCAGTTCGATGGCCCAGGCGCATGTGGCCGGGGTGGCGGCGCTGCTGATCGCCGCTCGCCCGGACCTCTCGGTCAGCGGGATCCGCTATGTGCTGACCAGCACCGCTGCGTACAGCGCCTACATGGGCACCCGGCCCAATACGGATTACGGCTGGGGCATGGTGAATGCCCAGGCGGCCTATCGCGCTATCGCCCCGCCGCCCACGACCACCCCGTCGCCGGTTCCACCCACCCGCACCCCGGAGGCGTCCCCGGCTCCGCTGACCCCGTCTCCCGCGTGCGCGACAGGCTTTCAGGATGTGCCGACCGATCACTGGGCTTATACCTATATCCAATGGCTCTCCTGCCGCAGCTACGTGAACGGGTATGCCGACGGCCTCTTCCGGCCCGAAACCCAAACGACCCGCGCCCAACTGACCAAGATGCTGGTCCTGGGCCAGCGCTGGCCGTTGCTCACCCCGACCGCCCCGACCTTTACCGACGTGCCCCGCGACTTCTGGGCCTACACTTATATAGAAACCGCCCACGCCCACAACGTCATCAACGGCTATGCCGACGGCACCTTCCGCCCGATGGACAACGTGACCCGCGGCCAACTGGCGAAAATGCTGGTGCAGAGCCAGGGCTGGTCGTTGGTCCACCCGGCGCAGGCCACGTTCGCCGATGTTGGCACCGGCCACTGGGCCTATGAGTGGATCGAGACCGTGGCCGCGCATGGCATCGCCACCGGCTTCGGTGACCATACTTTCCGTCCGACCAATTTCGCCACCCGCGCCCAGTTGAGCAAGACGCTCTACCTGGCGCTGACTGCCCACTGACCCTTCTTATGGACCACGAAAAAATCAAACAAGCGGTACGCATGATCCTGGAGGCGGTGGGGGAAGACCCCGACCGCGAGGGGCTGCTGGATACCCCCCGCCGCGTGGCCGATATGTACGAAGAACTGCTGGCCGGGATCGAACAGGACGCAGGCCGCTTCCTCGATATCACTTTCGAGGAACACCACAAAGAGATGGTGGTGTTGCAAAACATCCCCCTCCACAGCCTGTGCGAACATCACATGCTGCCCTTCTATGGCCGCGTCCACGTCGGCTATATCCCCCGTGGGCGGATCGTCGGGGTGAGCAAGCTGGCCCGCCTGACCGACATGCTCTCGCGGCGGCTCCAGGTGCAGGAGCGGCTGACCAGCCAGATCGCCGACGCGCTGATGGACCGGCTCAACCCGCTGGGCTGCGGTGTGGTGATCGAAGCCGAGCATATGTGTATGATCATGCGCGGCATCCAGCGCCCCGGTTCGCGCATGGTGACTTCGGCGATGCGCGGTCTCTTCCGAGACAACCCCTCGACCCGCGCCGAATTTCTCGCCATCATCCACCACCGGCTGAACGAACGATAGATGCCGCCTCTGTTCGCCCCGGCCCACCCGCTCCCTTGTGGCCCCTACCGCCTGCCGGTGGGCGAACGCACCCTGGTCATGGGCATCATCAACATGACCCCCGACAGCTTCTCCGGCGACAGCCTGGGCGGGGATGTGGCGGCAGCACTGGAGCAAGCCCGGCGGATGCACGCGGCGGGGGCCGATCTGCTCGATGTAGGCGGGATGAGCACGCGGCCCGGTGCGACCCCGATCTCGCCGGAGGAAGAACTGGAACGGGTGGTGCCGGTGATCGCGCAGATCGCCGCCGAAGTGCCGCTGCCGATCTCGGTGGACACCTACCGGGCCAGTGTGGCCGAGGCGGCCCTGGCGGCGGGGGCACACATCGTCAACGACATCACCGGCTTTCGGGAAGACCCGGCGATTCTCCAGGTGGCGGCGCGGCACGGCGCGGCGGTGATCGCTATGCACATTCAGGGCCGCCCGGCGACAATGCAACAGCACCCCACCTATACCGACCTGCTGGACGAGGTGATTGCCTACCTGCGGGAGAGTGTGGCGCAGGCCGTGGCGGCGGGCATCCCCCGCGAACGGATCTGGGTGGACCCCGGCATCGGCTTCGGCAAAACCCTCGCGCACAACCTGGAATTGCTACGCCGCCTGAGCGAGTTGCGCTCGCTGGGCCAGCCGATCCTGGTCGGCACCTCGCGCAAGGCGTTTATTGGCCGCATCCTAGGGGGCGTGCCACCCGCCGAGCGGGTCACCGGCACCGGGGCGACCCTGGCGGTGAGCATCTGCCAGGGGGCCGACATCGTGCGCGTCCACGACGTGGGACCGGCGGTTGAGGTGGTGCGGGTGACC
>JBBSEL010000923.1:0-2582 GCA_038239755.1 Chloroflexia bacterium
AGTTTTAAGCGTCCCGCCTGCACTCACAGCATAAGCAGCAGGGGGTAGAGAGGAGCCGGGGCGCAAGGCCACCGCTCCTCTCTACCCCCTGCCCCATCTCTATGGACACGTCCACCGACACAACCCAATGGCAGATCAGCGCGCTGGACCCCGACCTGCGTAACAACGACCGGGTGCTGGTCAGCATCACCCCCAACACGCCGCTGGTCGAATCCCGCAGCATCACCCTCCATATCGCGGTGGTGGTACAAGAGGAGCTGCGGGTCGGCCTGGTGTTGGATGCCGTGCGCCTGGCTGAACTCCAGGCCGCCGACACCTTCCAGGCCAGCTACAACCGGGCGTTGGACTTCCTGGCCGTCCGCCCCCGCAGCGAATGGGAAGTGCGCGACCGATTGCGGCGCAAGAAGGTGCCGGACGACGACATTCCCCGCGTGATCGAGCGGCTGGGGCGCGTTGGCTACCTGGACGATGCCGCCTTCGCCCGCTACTGGATCGAGGAACGTGCCCGGAGCAGCCCGCGTGGCCCCCGGCTGCTGCAACAAGAGTTGCGGAACAAACGGGTCAGCGGGTCGGTCATCGCCGAGGCGCTGGCCGAGTTCGAGGCCAAACGGATCGAGGAAACCGCAGCGCGGCAAGCCCTGGAGGCCGCCATCGCGGCGGACCATCCCGACGAGGAGAACCCCCCCATGAGTGACGACGACGAAGAGAGTGCCGACCCGCAATATGTTGAGGCGCTCGGCATCGCCCGGCGCAAGCACCGCACCTATGCCAGCCTGGACGATTCCACCTACCGCCGCCGCATGACGGCCTTCTTGCAGCGCCGGGGCTACAACTACAGCCTGATCAGCCGCGTCCTGAAGGCCCTGCGCGACGGCGAGGATGCGGACGAATAGATTAGCCCGCTTGCTTCCCTATCTGGTATAATGATTTGGATCAGTTTCCGCCATCGCTTTCGATCAAAACTGATCACTGATCACCGATCACTCGCAAAGGAGTACCCGCTTCTATGGCAGATATTACCTGGCTGGGCCACGCCATGTTCCGGCTGCGCGGCAAAGATGCGACCATCATCACCGACCCGTTCGACCGCACCCTGGGCCTGGAATTGCCCCGCCCCAAAGCCGACATCGTGACGATCAGCCACGACCACCCCCACCACAATGCCGTCGCCACGCTCAAGGGCGAACCGCACCTGCTGACCGGCCCCGGCGAGTATGAGATCAAAGGGATCTTCATCACCGGCATCGCCACCTTCGCCGACAATAAGAAGGGGGCTGAGCGAGGCCGCAACACCGCCTTCCTCATCGAACTGGACGACCTGATCATCTGCCACCTGGGCAGCCTGGGCCATGTGCTGACCACCAAGCAGGTGGAAGCCCTGAGCGATGTCCATGTGCTGCTGGTGCCGGTGGGCGGCCACACCACCCTCGATGCGGCGAAAGCCGCCGAGGTGATCGCCCAGATCGAGCCGCGCATCGTCATCCCCATGCACTACCGCACCGGGGCCGAGCAGGTGGACGGCGAAGACACGCTGGAGAAGTTCGCCCGCGAGATGGGCTTGAAGGAATGGAAGGCCCAGGATCGCTTCGCCACCCGCGCCGCCGACCTGCCGGAGACGACCAGCGTTATCGTGCTGGACGTGAAGCAGTAGAGAATTGGGGGATAAAGGCGGTGCTGGCTCAACAAACCGGGGGTCAGGCTCAACCCTGATCCCGGTTCAGCACCCACCCCAACCCGACAATTAGCAGTGAGACCAGTAGCAGAAGGAGTTTGTCATGGCGCAAGGTTTAAGCCTATTCGTCTATCCCGTCACAGACCTGGATCACGCGAAGAAGCTATACAGTCAGCTTTTGGGCGTCGAGCCTTACGCAGACAGTGCGTATTATGTGGGCTTTAAGGTGGGAGACCAGGAAATTGGTCTCGATCCCAACGGCCACAAGAGCGGCGCGACCGGGCCTATCGGCTACCGGCAGGTTGACGACATCAAGAGCAGCCTGCAACAGCTCCTCGACGCGGGCGGCCAGGTACATCAAGACGTTCGCGATGTCGGCGGTCGGCTGATTGCCACCGTAAAAGACGCCGACAATAACATCCTCGGGCTGATGCAGGACGTCTGATTGCACGGGCTACGTCCTTCCTCGCCGTAAAGCACCCCGATGTTCTTGACTTGCGGGGCCGCGCGCAGGAATTCCTCACCCGCGCTCTGGACCGGTGTGGCCCAGGGGGCGGGTGATCGTCATTTGGCCTACACCCGTACCTGCACGAGTAACCCCCTAGCTTACCACTTGTTACCTGCCCCGTGCACGCCCTCTATGCATTCGTGCGCCCGGTTGAGTGCTACCAACGCCGAGGCTTAGGCATTCTCCTGGGTAGGAGCCGACCCGTGTGTCGGCCCTGGCGGGGGTCCGATCTGTGCGCCTGGACAGACGCGCAACCCAGCGATCGCGGACACCCCACCAGGCGCACACGTGGGTGCGCCGCTACACCAACAGCGAATGCCTAGGCCCTGCGACCAACCCCCATGGCTCTTGTAAAGACGTTAAACAAAGCGAGATCCGTCGCTGTAGGGGCGTCCGGCGGAC
>JBBSEL010000924.1:0-2576 GCA_038239755.1 Chloroflexia bacterium
ACGCCCGGCTGGGGATTGCCGCCCCGTCAGGAGCGGACACTCAACCGGGCGTCCGACGGACGCCCCTACACGACAACTTCCCGCCGTTTAACGATTTCGCATGAGCCATGCTCTCTGGAGCTTGACCCCTGCTATAATAGCGAAGCAGGAGGATTGGATCCATGACACGACGCGGGTGGTGGGGGATATTGCTGGCGGTGGGGATGCTGGCGGGGGTGTATGCCGCGCTGGTCGGGGCAAAAGTACTGGCCGCCTTCTTCCCCGATCCCACCCAGGCAGGCGCGGTCTGGCAAGCTCCCACGCGAGAACCCTGCACGCCCGTCGCGGATGACCTGAATCCGCCTGTCTATCCCTACGCCGGGCACGTCGCGGTGCTTCCGGCAGCCACCCCCCAGTGGCTAGGCGTGATCAAGACGATCTCGTTCCGCACTCCCGATAGCCCGGCACAAGTAGCCGCCTTCTACCAGACGACCATGACTCAAGATGGGTGGTCCGCCGACTACCAGCCGACACCCGACTTGAAACCACCCAGCCCCGATCAATACGCCAGTGATCCGACGATCCTCGAAACTCTGGGCTTCTCCGCCTTTTGTGGGACCGCTTCCGCCCACCCACCCCGCGTGTACGTCGTAATCCACGCCCCCGCCGACGGCCTGACCCTGGTCGAGCTACAGGTCCATTGACGTTAGCATCACGCATCACGCATCACGCATCACGCATCACGTATCAGCGCATGATAGATCAAATCCGCCAGCGCCAGCCGCCGCTGCGCAATCTGTTCGCGGGGCACCGTGTCGGGGCCTGGCTCGATCCGCCAGTATTGGTCTAGCAAGAGGGTGATCGCCCAGCAAGTGTTGGGGAGGTCCAGGTCGGGCCAGGTCAGCCCGTAGGCTTCCAGCTTGCGCGCCGCCTCCAGGATCTGCTCATAGAAGATCTGCTCCACCTGAGCGTTGTAGGCCAGCAGTTCGGGGTCACGGGGCAACAGCTCGAACATCGCCCGGCGCAGGCCATAGAACGCCTCGTTGCGGGTCATCGCCTCTTGCACCGTGCGGCGGATCGCCTCGCGGGGCTGGTGGCTGAAATCAATCGCGGGGATGCTCAGGGCGAGGACCGCCTCGGCGCAGGCGACATAGAGGGTGAAAAAGACCTGCCGCTTGTTGCGGAAATAGGCGTAGAAGGTGCCGATGCTCACCCCGGCGGCGGCGGCGATATCGTCGGCGGTGACCGCCTCATATCCTTGCTCCTCGAACAGGCGTGACGCAGCCGCCAGGAGCGCATCGCGTTTCTGGCGGCTGCGGGCTTGTTGGGGGACGCGGGGTAAATCGAGCGTGGCGCTGAGATCGGGAACCACGTCTGGGTTGTCAGAGTCCGGCATCGGTCCTCCGCTCATATCGGCACTCACGCAGTGGCGGGCACCTCCGGCATAGGCCGCCCGGCTCGGCGGGCCTGCGCGATGATAAAGCCTAGCGCCCCCCACACCGGCAGCAGGCCGATCAACCAGCCCAACCACTGCGGGATCGCGGGCGGTGCCCCGGCCACAATCGGCACATCGGCGCTGCTGGGGCCGTGCGGCCCGTCCACATCCACGTTCAACAACCATTGCCCGCTGACCGGCAGGTTGACCGTGCCTTGAATGCCGCGGGGGTTGCCCAGGTCGGGTGCCAGCTTGGCGTTCACCGGCACCGCGTCCACAGTCGTGCCGGGGACGGCCTTGATCTGGTACTTGGTCGGGCCGGACTCCTGCTGATCGGGGACGATGGTGAAGATCAGGGCTTGCCCCCCACGCGGCGCGCTCCAATAGTTCACCGTGACCGGGTACGGCCCCATCTGTACCTTGATCGACTTGAGCGGGGTGCCGTCGTGGGCGGCGGTCGCGCCCGTGCCCAGGGTCCACAGTCCCATCAGTATACCGCAAACCACCAGAAAGCGGAAGAAGCGAGAGGTGTTCATCAAATCTCCTTACTGCTGCTCGGCGCGCAGGCCACGGCTCATCAGCACGGCCAGTCCGGCACCCAGCGCGGCGGCCACCAGTGCGAACGGCAGCGCGTTCAACAGCACCGCGTTCACATCCATGTCGGGGTAGACAAAGTTCTTCAGCATCCGTGCCCACGGCTTGTCCAGCAGCGTGACCCCTACGGCAGTGAAGACCCCCGCCCCTAGCACCGCCGCGTCGCTCCAACGGGCGTTGCGGCTCAGCCAGGCGACCGCGTCAATGACCAGCGCGGCGGCCAGGATCATGATTGGGTAGGCATAGGGCACCAGGATATCGACTGGCGGGTTGGGCCGGTACGATAACCCCTCGGTGGAGATGCCCCAGGCCATACCCCACGGCACGAAGGCATAGAGCGCCCCGCGAATCGCGAGGAAGCCCAGCGCCACCAGCGTGGCCGCCCCCGGCAGCCGGGTCACCCGCACCGCGCTCAGCAGCCCCACCGGCAGCAGGAACGCCAGCAAGATCGGGTAGAGGGCGATAGAGAGCGTGCCCAGGTGGGCCAACCCTTCCACCCAGTCGGCCTGCACCAGGAACATTGCTACCGTGGCGAGCAACACCGCCAGCATCCCGGCGATCCCCACCT
>JBBSEL010000925.1:0-2574 GCA_038239755.1 Chloroflexia bacterium
ACGATCCTGAAAATCACCGTCGCCGCCTACCTGACCTTCTTCCCGGTCACGGTCAACGTCCTGCGTGGCCTCCGCAGCGTGGACCCGCGCGCTCTCGACCTGATGCGCAGTTATGCCGCCCCCACCGGAACCGTCTACCGCAAGCTGCGCATCCCCGCCGCCATGCCGTTCTTGTTCAACGCGCTCAAAATCGCCTCAACCGGCAGCCTGATCGGCGCGATTGTCTCTGAACTGATGGGTGGCAGCGCCGGGATTGGCGTCCTCCTCGTCACCCTGGGCTACAACACCTATAGCGCGAGCGACAAGATCTGGGCGTTGGTCATCGAAGCCGCCGCCATCGGCATCATCTTCTTCGGCGCGGTCAGCCTGGCCGAACGCCTGCTCGTCCCCTGGCAACCCGAATTCCGCCGCCAGAGAGGAGGACGCTAGCCAATGGCCCGACCCACCCCGCCCCGCCGCCGCCCCACCGGAGGAGCCGCCCCCGCCGACCCGTTCAAGCTTCGACCGATGAGCAAGCGGTTGCGCCGGGCCTTGCAGATCGCATTGAGCTTGGGCGCGGTCCTCGGCCTGAGCGCGCTCCTGCTGGCCCTGACCGGCCCGGCCATTCCCCTGGCGCTATTGCTGGGCGGGATAGGTGGCCTTCTCGCCGTCGGCGTGCTGGTAACGGTCGCCGTCTACCGGGCACAACGACAACCCGCGCCACCACCTCCCGGCCCGCCGCCCATGCGCTCCAGCCACCCAATCGATCGTCACGCCCGCCCGCTCAACCCATCGCGCCCCATCCGCCCGACCATCCCGTCCGCCCCCCGGCGGCACCAACGCACACCGAGAGGAACCCCGCCCCGCCATTAGCCATCAGCCCATTCCCCCCCACCCCCGCTGCCGCCCACCCCCGTTGTCATCCTTCGCTGCGCTCAGGATCTTGTCCGGGGAGTCTAGATCGTCAGGGATAACGCCGACAAGCACGAGGAAAGATCGCAACTATCAGCCGCAGCGAAAGGAGCCAACCCCATGACCAAGCAAAAACACTTCTTGGCAACCGGATTAAAGATAACAATCTGCCTGATCGCTATCCTCACTATCCTCTACGCTCAGGCATGGGTGGAAAGCTTCGGCTGGAGCTATGGCGGCTCCCTACACACGCAAATAGTGGATAGCCGCAGCGACGTATTGTCAGACTCTGGCGGATTTGATCTATCAACTACCACGTTCAACCCCTATCCCTTTTACCCGTGGAATGCAACACAAGGCAAGGCGATGGTTCTGATCCTTGCACTCCTTATCGGCCTCAACCTGTGGCTTACCCTATGGGCTGCGCCGCGCCGCCGGGAGCGTCTGCTGGCAGCAGAACTCCGGCCCATGTCCCGGCTGGTAGACAGCCCAGCACGCCGCCCTACGCTGAAACTGGCAAGCGGGAAGAAACACAAACGCCGCCCCAACGGAGCGCCCGCATGGCACTAGCCGACCCCAACGAAACAGCCCCCGCCCCCCGCCGTCGCGCCGACTGGTGGCAGACAGTGCTGCCGCCGCTGGGCATCTTCGTCGTCGTGCTGCTCCTCTGGCAGTTCCAGGTCATCCACGCCCTGCTCAACATCAAGACCTTCCAACTACCCCTGCCCAGCGAGATCGGGGCCGCCTTCACCCGTCGCAGCAACGACCTCTGGACGGGCACCTGGTACACGCTGGGCGAGGCACTGATCGGGCTGGCCGTGGGTGCGGGGCTGGGCTTCCTCGCCGCCATGCTCTTCACCCGCGTCGAAACCATCCGCCGGGCGCTGATGCCCCTGGCCGTGTCGGCCAACGCCATCCCGATCATCGCCTTCGCCCCCATCGTCTCCAACTGGCTCGGCTTCGACCAACCCACCCGCATCGTCGTCGTCGCCGTGATGACCTTCGCCCCGATGGTCATCAGCGCCGTCAAAGGGCTGACCGCGCTCGACAACAGTTCGCTCGACCTGATGCACAGCTACGCCGCCAGCGAGGGACAGATCTTCCTCAAGCTGCGCCTGCCCAGCAGCCTGCCCTACGTCTTCAGCGCGCTCAAAGTCGGCGCGACCGCCTCGATGATCGGCTCCGTTATCGCCGAATTCTTCAATTCGGCGGGCGGCATCGGCAAGCTGATCGCCAACAACATCCAGAGCAACGATTTCGCGCTCGCCTGGTGCGGCGTGATGATCGTCACCGGGATCGGGCTGCTGCTCTACCTCGCGATCAGCCTGGTCGAGCGCCTGCTGCTGCCGTGGGAACCAGGCACCCGCGACCGCTAGCCCCGCCCCGGTTCGGCCACTCATCAGTTTAGGAGGAGGAAAGGAACATATGAAACTGCACAAAGGCATTGTCTATCTGCTGTTACTGGCCCTGGCCGTCACGGCGCTGGCCGGGTGCGACACCGGCGCGGCGGCCACCCCTACCGCCGTCAGCGGGATCACGAGTATTGACCCCACCGCCACCACCGGCACCACCGCGGCCACGGCGACAGCCGACACCAGTACCACCAACGGCACCCTCACCAAGATCAAGCTCCAGATCAAATGGCTCAACCAGGCACAGTTCGCCGGGTATTACATGGCCGTC